>JBBQSL010000165.1:0-7447 GCA_038213895.1 Kiritimatiellales bacterium
TCGGGGATGAGACCCAAACAAGAGTACGTAGTTTTTTATCACAAAAGGAAATCTACAACTTCAACCTGAGCTATGAAGATGCCGAGTCAAAGATTGCACCGTCCATTGACACACAAAAAGTTGACATGACGTTTTATCGCCCTAATTCCACTCCTTACTTGTTGAGCGATGAAGATACGTTCTTCTATTTTGCAATCGCATTTGAGGATGAAACCGTTTCGTTCAGTGATGCCGTCATCATTCCGACTTTCACACCTAAAGATCTTCCCACAAATGCCGATTAAAGAAATCGCTGGGACGAAAGTTTTCCACCTTGACTGTTAAGCCTATCGCAGGAAGTGTAACGGACATGATAAAAAAGATGTCCATGGACGGTTTGGCGCGTCTAGCTGGTGTTTCGAGAACGACGGTTTCTCTTGCCCTTCGCAACCATCCTTCCATCTCTGAAGCTCGGCGGGAACAAATCACCGCGCTGGCCAATCAGCACGGCTACACGGTTGACCCTGAACTTTCCAAACTGGCTCGCGCCATTCATTGCCGGTCAACCAAAAATCCACCAACGATTGCCTGCCTAATCTTCGAAGAATCAACTGAAAGTGGCCGGTATGCTCCCTATGCGACCCGCTTTTACGCCACATTAAAAGACAAGGTTCAACGCAAGGGGTTCCGTCTGGATGAGTTTCATATTCACCGCGATACGATTTCCCCGCTGGCACTGCGCCGCATTCTGATGGCACGCGGCATTAAAGGGTTAATAGTCGGAGCCCACAAACCAAGCGAGCCGTTCTTAAAGGAATTTAACTTCAGCGGATTTTCATGTTCCTGTCCGCAGGTGGATCAAACCTCGGGTGGGATTCCAAGCGCCGGTAGCAACCAGTTTTACAATACATTACTGGCTCTGGAAAAAACCATGATTAACGGATATCACCGCCCGGGGATGATATTTTTATCATTCAACCACGAACAAAACTGGCATTGGATGGAGGGCGCGTACTATTTTTTCATTAAAAGAAATCAACTTAAACTGATCCCGCCACTTTTTCTTTCCGAATGGTCCGGTCAAGTTGCGGTAGATTGGATTGAAAAACATCACCCGGACGTTTTGCTGTCCAGTCCCTCCCATACACAGGAACTTCTCCATCAGGCAGGACTGTCTGTTCCGGATGACATCGCATATGTCGCACTGAATCTGCAGGACCCTGACAACACCTTGATTGCAGGAATTGATGACCGAAAGTCTGTGCGGATTGAGGCCATGGTGGATCTGGTCATCGACCAGATGAACCGTAATGTATGCGGACTTCAGGTAGATCCCGTCCGTATATTTATTTCCGGAAAATGGGTAGACGGCAGCTCCCTGCCCAAAATCACGGGTTCGGATACTGCTAAAAAAATAGTTCAAAAAAGCGAATTTCTGATCGCCGGAGGAACTCTTTAACTCTCGGCAGAGGCTTCTGTTCTATGCGCCGTTTTTAGCGCACTGACTTTACAGTCAACTTACCAGACCACGCATAGATTTTGACATTAATAGAATGATTCTACAACAAGGTGCCCCGATCCGAGTCTGGGGAACTGCTACTCCGGAAGAAGTCGTATCGGTTCAGTTTGCCGAACAAAATAAATCCACATCCGCAGACTCATCCGGAAAGTGGCTGATAACTCTCAACCCCTTGCCCGCTTCGGATCAAAACCGCACGCTGATTTTCCAAGGATCGGAACTGCAGCAAACAAAAACACCTTCTGGGCCGAAGTTCGCGAGGCCCAGCGCCAGGTGCAGGATACCCTCAATAACACAGGCATGGCCGTGCTGACGGACTGCGGCGAAGAAGCCAACATCCATTCCCATTCCAAAGACCGAGTTGGACTACGTCTGGCATTACTCACTCGAAACATGGTGTATGGGGAGACAACCCTGAGTTGCCGTAGACCTCGCCTTCAGACGGCGGAAAAAGACGGAAACCTTATGCGCCTGACCTTCATAGATACGGGCTCCGCCCTGAGTCTTAAGCCAGAGCCGGACAGTGCCTTTGAACTCTGCGAACCGAATGGAAACTATGTTCCAGCGACCGCCACGTTAAGCGATGGAAAACTTCTTGTGTCTGCGAAAGGAATCGATGCCCCTCAACATGTGCGTTACGGCTGGAAACAATGGTTCGTTCCAACGCTGTTTAATGCCGAAAGACTACCCGCATCTCCGTTCTGCCGATAATAGATCTCATAAAATTTACCTGGCATGAAAATAGGGCTACGCATTTTCTTAAAATTCTCTACCAGCCCGTCTTTCCCTGTTCGCGGGCATCCGCAATCCAACCTGCACATTATTTCGGCAAGACCGGTGTGCATTTCAGAATCTGAACATCCCCGGCTGTAAACTCTCGGTCAATTCCCTGCGCCAATTCTTTCTCAGAATACTCTCCCAGCACGATACCACTTAAAAGTTCGGAAACCTCATATCGACCCGGGTTCAGATTAAGAACAGAAAGCCGGGTCGTGATTTTATCCTTATCGGCAACGCCTTGACGTAGTTGCTGAAGATCAAGGTAATACGACGCAATCACATAACGGACAGGGCCTTTCTCCAGGCAATAAATACGAATTTTATCACTGGAGGCATCGACCCATTGATGTACCTCAGAGTAATCACAGAGTGCTTTTAACACCGCGCAGGATTTATCCCAGTCCACCGCCCCAGTAAAAAGAATGACCTCGCCCTGCCCCAGTTTCCACCTTACAACCGCCGGTTTATTGCCAGATAAACTAGCTAAAACATCCACCTCTTTCGACACGTTGATCGCCCGAACACTTTTCATTACAAGCTGCGCCTTTTGCAGCGGAGAGCCGTCCGGTATTTGTGCCCGCAAAAAGGTCTCACGCTCATACGCATTTTTGGGTTGTTCTGAGTAAAAAGGATAACGGATGGCAGAATTCACCGTTCCGACTAAATCGACAGAAGGAAAATGAAGTGCCTTGAGCAGGCCAAAATCTTCCTGCCCGGTCTCAACCGTGTAGCGTCCGGCTTCGATGGAAACTACCAGACGACCGCCGCTCTTCACATATTCATAAAACCGGTCTTGTGTTGCCCGGCTCATGACAGACACATCCCCGTCAATGACGACCAGCTTTAGTCCAGAAAAGAGATTCAACGGCGTATAATCCGTGAACCATCGCGGCAGAATGTGCTCCTTTTCGTTCCAGACCTGCGAAATCGCGTCTCCGGATATCCTAGGCTGGAAGGCTCGTACTACGTAACGCGCATAATCGTGCGAAAAGAGCGATCCGGCTTCTAGAGGAAGCGGACGGGTTTCTTTCAGCTCCTGTAGGATTTTCGTCCATTTGGAAAAATAGGGCGAAAGATTTATGTCCCTGACTTTCGACAGCTTGCTATCCAGCAAAGCGTTCCAGCGATTAAAATTCGCCTGTCCGTCCGCTTGCGTATCCCATGGCTCCGGAAACAAATAATGCCACTGTACGGAATAACTGGTCCCGAGTCCGCCATACGCCAAGACAGTAAACAATCCCGAATTTAAGGACCATTTGTCGGTGCTTTGCGCCGGATTTGGCTCGGCCCGACTGGGAATGCCCCAGAGGTCATAGACTGAAACCAACCGTTGATAAAGCTCTTCCTGCGACCCGCCAGTCGTAGCGACGACATGATATTTTTTAAAAAGAGGATAATGGAACTCTTGAGCACCAACCCCATGATATTGATAATGAACAATCGGAGTCATTGTATCGTACTCTCTGATCGTACTGAACATGCGCTCCATCCAGCCATAAACCTCATGCTGTCGGAAATCACAGAAATCAACACAGGCCGGCCGCAAGTCCACGGGTCGGCTCCAGTCTGGCTCTGGTGGAAACACGTCATCCCATGTCGCATAGTCGGCTCCATACCGCCGGCCAACGTCGGCCAGCGACCATCCGTAATCGTCCTGAAGAAACCGGCGGAACCGGACAAGACTATCACTCGAATAACCAGCCGCCAGATCTGGCCACAGATCCCAGTATGCCCAATCCACCCCGCCAGCACCCGCAAGTTGATAGCCTTGCACAGCAGGATGGTTGCGATAACGCAGGACAATTTGCCGCCATAAATTTTGCAAGGCCTCCTGACAGACCGAACCGCTGACAGACGCTGAAAAACTGGCGGCTCGTTTCCCGACATCAACCGCAAGGCTCGAAGCCCCGCTTTGATAACGGGTGACTTCACTCAACAGCCAGCGGGGCGCATGATCTCTGAAAAACCAAGGGGCGATAACGACCTTCAATCCCCGCGCAGAAGCCATTTCTATAAAGCGATCACAAGCATCAAACTGATAAACTCCGGGCAATGGCTCCAAATCTCTCCATAGAATTTCCAGATCAACCGTCTGGCTTCCGTCGATCCGAACTTGATCCATTCCACGCCCGTATCGATCCATCCATTCCTGAAAATTCACCTGATCGGGAGGAACCTCCCCGAACAAAAAAGCACTTCCCAGCGATCCGCCCTCCTTCGCAACCGCCGAAAGGTTCCCCGCTGAAAATGTTTTCTCCGCCGTTTGGCGACCTGCAATTAACAGGGTCTTGTCCAGCAGTTTTCCATCTACTCTCAGTTCAGCAAAAATTCGATAAGCTCCCGTGGCGCTCGGAAGGGTGTCTTCAAACACTCCTGAATCTCCTTGAACGGATACGCCAGAACGTTTTTCTTCCTTTACCGGCTCAAACCGCCAGTTGGCAACACGCCAAACAATCTCCTTAGTTCCAGACAGTCCGGCGGCATTGTACTGAACCTTGAACCCGATTGTCTCGTCGGTGGCGAAAACCGGACAGGCTCTGCCCGTTTCGATTTCCAATAAAGACGCGGGTTGAGTGCCGCATTCAAATAGATTCCCGCCTTTATGGGCCGGCGTGGTGTTAACATAGGCAATGAAATATTTCAGATCTACCAGCGTATGATCAGCCCGCCAGACTCGCGCTTCGACAAAATAAACTCCGGGCTCTGTAATCGGAAGGTTCAGCGGAGTTCTTCCCGACACATCAGAATCGCCCGAATTGATCGTCACTTCTTTTGTATAACTGCCCACAACAGGTCCTTGCCAGCTTGTTCGAGCCCGCAACCCGATTCGGTAGGTTCCCGGAGTGGAAACCAATGCATCCAGCGAGACAAACGGAGCATCATCCCATCCGCATTCTTTATAATTCAGACCGGTTGTGCCCCATGTAAACAGCTTCCAGGTTTGCTGCAAAGCGGGATCACCCAAATTAAAAATCTCCCAGGACGCCTTTGTAAAATTCCGATCCTCTTCGACTGCCTTCAAATTGCGCAGAACAATCCGGCCGACTGTTCCTATCTGGCTGATCTCCAGACCGATCAGTTTCATCGGTGCTTGCGGCAGCGCACCCTTTCCCTTTCTGGATATGTCTGCAAGTCGTCGGGTTTGCAGACGAGCCCAACCCGGATTAACAACCGGACCGTCCCCCCTTACTAAAAGATCATAAACAAACATCCTGCCCTGACTGTCCTGAAGGATTGTCTTGATTCCAACTCGTGCAGCCGGAGTTACCTCTATCTCCAGACTTTGCGTTTCCACGGACAGTTCAAGCGGCTTCGAAAGATCAAGTCGTACGGGGGCTTTGGATAAGTCTGATAGAAATAACGAGCCGTCCTCGACGTTCACTTTACAAGCCGATCCCTTCGCAGGCATCCACTGCTGTGTGACACACAAATTATCGGAAGAAACCGTCTGTCCAGCCGCCTCGCCTTTTTGTAGGCTGGGCGACGTTGCCGCATAACAAGCAAGAGACGCGACCAAAAACACACCACTGGTAAAAAACCGCTTTATACGGAAAAATCTAACATCGCTCATAATACTCCAGTCATAATTTTTAAATAAACGTGTGATGCCATCATGCGATTCCTTCAGATGTTAAAAACGGTACAGCGGCCAATCTGCCTGATTACTGAATCGGCCCGGACGTAAGAGTCAATGTGGGTCTGTTCGCTACAGTCGCATTCGCCAGCGCAGCGAAATTATAGCTATCGGAGGTAGCGTTTCCATCACTGATTCCAAAGCTTCCGCCAGTCCAGCGCAGACGGAAAACGACATGGCTGAAAGACGGGGTCGTTTTTCCGGAATACACTCCGTCAAGGGCAGATGCTAACGTGGAATCTGACCACTTGTATACCCCAAGAACGGAAACCTGCGTTACAAAATCTGTCATAGAAGCAACGGCGGTGGTTCCGTAATCACTAAGCTCAAGCGTGCCGACATTCTTGAAGAAGACATCCACCTGAACGTTCGCCGTCGGATTGGCCGTTTTAGAAACTAGTTTAAAGGAAATCGATGCGGTATCGATGTGCTCCCCGGCCGCTAAAGTCGGTAACTGCATAACTGAAAACATTTCCTGCATAGCCTTCGCTGTTGTATCCCCAACAACAATATTTGCCGTGGCCGGTTGAAGACGTTCTGCAACTCCGTTTTGCTGCCAATTATCAAGCATTCCCTTAGATTCCCCAGTATTGATCGTGATCTGGCCAGCAGATGCGATGCAGGCACCAAACAAAATCACCATACAACTCAAAATGTTCATCTTTTCTTTTTGTCGAGTAGGCATTTAATAGTCTCCTTTTGTTTATGTTTCCCACCAGCCTTCGAAACTAATTATTAAACCACTTCTCCACCGAGGCACTTCCAGCTTACGTGTTACAGGGTATCGGACCATTTCCGCTGAAACAAACCGCATTTAACTTAACTGTCAACCCTTTCGAACGAGAACCGCGATTGGCGGTATTTACGCAGTGTTCGCTCAGATACTGATTCAGCAGGCCGAAGAACTTTACGCGGGCTACTCCACGTTTTCCGGCTTGAATGAAAGGGGCGTGCTTTGAACGCCGGATGACGTCTTATATCCATACGAATCCGTCCGGAATGGTTCCGCAGGAAGGCCTTCACTATTGAACAGATTGCAGCGCGGATAGCTTTGCCACGCATAGCGGATTGCAACAGGCTGCGGTACATCTGCGGCATTGGAAATCCGCACCTGATTGGAACTGATGATTCCCGCACTTGCCGCCCAGTAAAAAACCCGATTGCTTCCACACAGTGCAAAACCGGCAAGCTCGTTCGATAAAACAGAGACCGCCGGAAATCCTTTAGCAATCTCCCCATCATCGGGCTGTGCATCAACCGCACGGGTTTGCAATCCACCGGCAATATGATCAAACGTTATAACAATATCCGACCCGCTGATTTGAACATTCGAGATCGTCGGTCCGCGGGAAATGATGTTAATGCCATAGCTGTTGGCCGCCGCAATCCGCGCGAGACGTTCGCCGACCCGATCCTTATACGGCGGATGAATCTGATTCTGAAACCCGCTGTCGATGATGCACGCCATGGCCGTGTTTGTAATGACTAGGCATTCAGCTTGAGATTCCCGCATCCACGCCCAGTTGTCGAAATTC
>JBBQSL010000166.1:0-7204 GCA_038213895.1 Kiritimatiellales bacterium
CAGAGCCCAAAGCGCCGTCATGGTGTCGGGAACAATCAGTTGCGGAATACGTCCAAAGTTAGGAATTTCGTTTTCAACGATGATCCCGACCGCACCTTTCTCAACCGCCTGCGGAATGAAGTTATATCCGTCATGCGACGCGCCTCGGATGGCGATGTACACGTCACCTGGCTGCAACGTGCGCGTATCGTGAGAAATTCCAAAGATTGGAAAATTTCGATCTACGTTTTTCCAAAGGGTAGATACCCATCCGGAGCATTCTACTGAACTGAATTTTATTTTTTCCATTTAGAGAGCCTCCCGAACAGCTTCACGATCATCGAAAGGAAATATGGCACCGTTAAATTCCTGATAGGTTTCATGGCCTTTACCTGCCACTAGTAAAATATCTTTTTTTCCCACCAGCTCAAATCCGCGTGCAATGGCGGCCTTACGATCGAGAATGATTTCATATTTGCGCTCAGAATCGAAACCAGCAGCAATTTCGGCGGCAATTTTTTCAGGAACTTCATTGCGCGGGTTGTCATTGGTGATGATAGAAAAATCGGCTATCCGCGCGGCAACCTTGCCCATCAGAGGGCGCTTGCCTTTGTCACGGTTCCCGCCGCACCCAAAAACGACGACCAGCCGTCCCGGCGTAATCTCGCGCAAGGTTCCCAGCACGTTAAGTAAAGCGTCGTCCGTATGAGCATAATCTACAAAAACCCGTTTACCTTTTTTATTCGCAACGGCTTCAAGCCGTCCGGGCACACACGGCATCTCGGCCAATGCTTTTACAATAATCGGAATAGGTATCCCCAGCGCAGCGGCGGCAGCAAAGGCAGCCAGTGCATTATACAGATTGAAACGTCCGATAAGCTGCAAGGAGACGTCGCCGTTGCCCCACGGACTTTGGACGTGCATTCGTGATCCATTGGCATCGGTAACCGCGTTGAGTCCGCGCACTTCGGTGCCTTCTTGAAATCCGTAGGAAACACATCCAGCTAGAAACTTTTTATCGTCGAGCAGACGGCGGCCCCACGGATCATCGTAATTGATGATGGCAAAACGACTCACCTGATTAAAGAGGCGGGACTTCATTTTAAAATATTCTTCAAGCGTGCCGTGATAGTCGAGATGGTCTTGCGTCAGGTTCGTAAAAATGGCGGCATCATAAAGAATCCCCTCAACTCGGTGCTGAGCCAGCGCGTGCGAAGAAACTTCCATAATGGCGCTGTCGCATCCGGCTCGATCCATTTGCATAAACATGGATTGAATATCCAGAGACTCCGGGGTGGTGCGCGAAGCAGGCAGTATGCGGTCGCCAATTTCGTAGCGCACGGTACCGAGCAGACCGGGTCGGCGGCCAGCGGCTTTAAAAATCTCGCGTAGCATAAAACTGACGGTGGTTTTCCCATTCGTACCAGTTATGCCAACAGTACAGAGTCGCTTAGCGGGATATTTATAAAAACTTCCAGCGAGTTGTGCCAACGCCAACCGTGCGTCAGAAACCTGAATACAAGGAAAACTGCCGCCCAAAGCACAAGGAGACTGCGAAACAACGGCAGCGGCACCGCGCTGAATGGCATCTTCAATATAGGTTGCGCCGTCAACTTTTTCACCGTGCAACGCCACAAAGAGCGAGCCGGGAGCGGCACGACGCGAATCGTACACGATGCCAGTAATTTCACAGGTCAGCTCGCCAGTGACTTCACCCGTTTCTATCGTTTCGAGTAGTTCGTTAAGTTTCATATAGAACCCTCAGTCTGAACTATTTTCTTCACCAGACCCGCCGTTATCAATTTCCGTCACATACTCCGTTGTAAATCCTTCTGGAGGAATGCGCAAGTAGCGCACGGTTTGATCAGCAATTTCGCGAAAATACGGAGCGCAGACCGTACCACCATAGTAGCCGCCCTGCTGTGGCTCGTCGGCAACTACGATGATGCTGATCGCCGGATTTTCAACCGGTAGAAAACCGACAAAAGAAGCTATGAATTTATCATGATAATAGCCGCCGTGCTCCAAATTAACTTTCTGCGCGGTTCCGGTTTTCCCCGCCACCAAATAACCCGGCAGTGCGGCCGCTGTAGCAGTACCACCGGGCTGCGTAACGCGCGCCATCAGGCGGCGCATCTGCTTTGCCGTTTCTGGGCGAATAGGCCGACTCAGCACTTCTGGTTGCGGCGCAAGCAACGTTTGACCTTGGTTGTTCACCACCTTGCGAACGATAATTGGTTTCATACGAATGCCATCGTTGGCAATCGCGCCAATTGCGGAAAGCATCTGCATAGACGTGACGAGTACTTCATGACCCATGGCAATGCGGGTGATGCTGATTTTTGACCAGCGGTCAGTTTTCCAAACAATCCCGGCATCTTCACCGGGCAAATCAAACCCCGTACGATCCCCAAAGCCGAAGGCCTTCAGCGATTGATAAACCTTAGCATTACCCATCTGCAGAGCCACTTTGGCCGCGCCGATGTTACTCGATTTTTTAATGATATCGGCCACGCTTAATCTGCCGTACGGATGGGAGTCATGGAGTGTGGTTCCACCATAAAACCAGGCTCCGTTTTCACAATCAAAAATATCCGTTGAACGCACGGCCCCGCAATCAAGCGCTGAGGCAACAATCATTGCCTTCATGGTTGAACCGGGTTCATACGTGTAATTAATCGCCCGGTTGCGCATCCACTCAGCCGGTGCTGTGCTGAAGCGATTAAGATCGAAAGTCGGCAACGAGGCCATCGCCAAAATTTCGCCGGTGCGCACGTTCTGCACAATAGCCCATGCGGCTTTGGGATGATATTTGGTATTTAGGTTATCGATTGCCTTTTCAGCAAAATGCTGAATCTGCTCATCAATCGTCAGATACACATCGGAGCCGAACTGCGGATCAATATCCACGGTACGAAGTTGATAAATTTCACGGCGGTGACCATCTTTTTGACTGATACGCAAACCAGCGACACCCTGCAGCAGGGTATTCATACGCTGTTCAATGCCGGCGCTACCTACGCCTTCAAAATTAGCATATCCGATTACATGAGCACCAAGAGCTCTCTTAGGATAGTCACGGATCGGCACGTCCTCAAAAACAAGACCCTTCAAATTCTTCTTGCGCAACGGATCAAACATCTCTTCACGTACGAATTTCTGAATCCGCACATACTGCCGATCCGGCTTAGTTAGCATCTCTCGTACCGTAGCGCGGTTCATACCAAATTGAGAACAAATTGCATCGCACACGGCTTCGACATCGCCGTATTGTTGAATAAATTTTGGATCGGCGCAGACATGTTTCGCGGCGATGTCAACGGCCAGCAGACTGCCGTTCCGATCAAAAATCCGCCCTCGCGGGCCACGGGTTTCCTGTTCAAGCCGACGCCCAGTCGCAATGCGTTCCATAGTCCCGGGAGAAGGCCTTAAATGCAAAAAGGCCAGGCGAACACCCAGCCCGATGAAGACCGCCGCGATCACGACGGAAGTTGATATCGTTCTTCCTTTATACTTCATTCATATCGATCCATCGAAACCCTATTTATTATAAGCCAACGTTGCGGTTGCAGTTCCCACACCGTTGCGCACGCGGATGATCTGTTGCCCATCCGGCAACTTCATAGCCAGATTATGGCGCTTAAGCGCACGATCCAGATTGGCCGGAGTTACCTGACTAGACCAGCGATCCTGTTCATTGATCATACGGCGATGGGCTTCGCGTTGCACCGTCTCAAGACGCTTGATTTCCTGTCCAAGGGTGTCACACCGGGCGCAGAGCCAGACATAGCTGAGACCAAAAACGGCGACAAACACCAGAATGTTCGCCAGAACCACTGGGAATGGGATCTTCACCTGAGATTTACGATTTCTTACTCTCTGTCTTTTTTTCATGCTGCTATTTCCTCCCTTTCCGCCGCGCGCAGTTTGGCCGAGCGAGCGCGCGGATTATTTATCAATTCCTGTTTCGAGGCCGTCAGCGGCTTTTTCGTCAGCAACCGTACAGCCGGTTCGTCATAAACCAGTTTTTCTCCACCCTGCTGAAGCGACTCGCGCTTCACCCTGTGGCGTTTAAAAAATTCCTTCACCAGCCGGTCTTCTAGACTATGGAACGTAATCACCGTTATCCGTCCGCCGTCGCGCAACATGGCTAACCCCGCATCCAGTCCAGACTCCAAACTCTCCAACTCGGTGTTTACCGCCATCCGCAAAGCCTGAAACGTCTGCGTAGCCGGATGAATAGAACCTCGCCGTCCGCCCTTGGCCCGTTCAACGATTTCAGCCAGCTTGAGCGTCCGCTCAATCCGTCCGTTTTGACGTTCCTGCACAATTGCCCGGGCGATCCGGCGGGAATCGTGATCCTCGCCAAACCGGTAAATTAAATTGGCTAGCGTTTCCTCATCCTCCTCGTTCACTAAATCAGCGGCAGAACGGCCTTGCGTGCGATCCATGCGCATATCCAGCGAACCTTCTCTGGCAAAACTAAAACCGCGCTCAGCAACATCGAACTGCGGCGAACTGACGCCGAGGTCGAGGAGAACCCCGTCCACCGCTGTCACGCCGATCTGTTTGCAAAGTGCTTTCATATCCGCAAAATTTCCGTGTATCCGTACCGCCCGATCCCCGAAGGGTTTTAAAATCTCTTCTGTCTGCTCGATTGCCTCCACATCGCGATCCAATCCAATCAGCCGTCCTTCCGGCGCAAGTCTCCTCAAAATCTCAGCGGCGTGTCCGCCGCGTCCCAGTGTGCCATCGATGTAAGTGCCAGCTGGGTTCGTAACCAGCAGATCCAACGTCTCGTTAAGCAACACTGGTACATGCATAGCTCCCCTTTAAACCGTTACCATTCCGACCACCCGACGCGAACCGTCCGACGAAAAGGTAACCGCCCGATTCGTAGCCATTAGTACCGTGCGCCGCATTCCGCTATCCGGCAGCCGGAAGTAGCGTTCTCTTTCGGGGGTCAAATCGATCGCCCGCGAAAAATACATATATTTTGCGATACTTTTCATACTCATGCTGTGTTCCTAGTAGCCTCCATAAAAAACAGTTTCCGCCAGCGCCGAAACAGCGGGCAGTGCCATATCAAAATGTTCTTCACTCCAAAGCTCGATACGAGTAAGCGTGCCGACCAAAACCACCTTGCTTTTCACTTCGGCATGAGCCAGCAACTCATCTTTAATACGTACACGGCCCTGAGCATCTACCACCAAAGCATCCGCCGAAGCGGTCATTGAACGAACGGCCTGCTCCGCTTGAGAATCCACCGCACTCGATTCGCGCAACTGCCGCAACCGGCGATTCATTTCCGCCAGCGTATAGAGGTAAAGACATGTGCTGTCGGGATGGGGGAAAACGTAAAGACGGGGGGTCTCGCCCATCGTCGCGCGCCAATCTGACGGAATAATCAGCCTGCGCTTCGAATCCAGCGCGTGGTGGAACGACCCTACAAACAGCTCTTCGATCCTTGTTTCTAATGTATTCATACTCCACTCCGCCCTTCTTGGCTCCACTTTATGTCATAGCGTCCCACCCCCGTCAAATAATTTTGATAGTTTTTTATAAAAATTTGGAGAAGATACACAAGGGTTTGACTGAATGAAAGTAATCGGCTACTATTTGACCAGAAATAAGGAGGTTCACATGAAGAAGTCTATGGTTCTATGCGCGGTGTCAGCCTTGGCTGTCACTACATTCGCTATGTCAAATTCAACGGCTGACGCAAAGGCTCCTGCTAATGCACAAGCCGTTCCTGCCGTAAAACCTGCCGCATGCCCCAAAGGCTGCACCTGCAAGGCCTGTCAGCTAAAAGCCGATGCCTCAAAATCCGCTGGCGACATGAAAGCTGGCGTTTGCCCAGCTTGTAAAACTGCTGGGGGAATGTGCCCGGCCTGTAAAGCCAAGTCTGGCGCAGCAAAAGCAACTAAAGATGCTGCTGGTTGTACAGATAAAGCCGCTGGTTGCACAGATAAAGCAGTTAAAGATGCCGGATGTCCCGGCGGGGTCTGTCCGCTAAAGAAATAGTCTGACTAATTGACCCACCCTGTACCACCCTCTCCCTCGGGAGAGGGTTTTTTATTGCCCCCGATCAATCAGAATAAATTCAATCGGAGCTTCTCAATGGGGCTCCCTTTTCTCAAACAAACTAGGTAGATCGCTATGTACACTCCGATAGCGAACCGGCTTTGCCAGCTTGATCAATACGCTCTCTTTAACCAGACGTTGCAACCATTGTTTCGCCAGACCTTTTGGTATTCCCATCGCAGCAGACACTTCACCCTCGGTTTTAGACAGCCTGACACTGGCTCAAAAGAAGCTCCGCGTCCTGCGAAAGAAAATCGGCAGGCTGCCGCTGCAGCTCGTGCAGATGCCTGGCCAGTTTTTTATACTCGCCCGGAGTCAACAGCTCAGTAGGCTCTGCGTTTCGTCCGGCAATCAACGGTGCCGTTAAAAGCAGAATGGCCTGAGTATTTGCAGATAGTTCATCGTTCATTTTGAATATCCTGTATCGGAAAGCACTAACGGGAATACTTCACCACTGTTTTTCGACCGAAGCAACCACGCCGCCACGGTGATTATCCATCGTGAATCAACCATATCATCTGAAAAATACCCGTCGTGATATTTACCCCTACGGACGCGGCCGCCCCAGCCTGCATCACCCCAGACGCAAAGCACCCGCCCCTGTTGTGCCTGAAGTCCCGGAGTAATCCTACCCGTGAGCTGATAGTGAGGCATACCACCCGCAGGCCATTGCAACCTCGGCTCAACGGGGATGCTTGTGCGACGCAAAAAAGCCTTCGCTCAAGGTTGCTGCCGTCAGTTGCCACTTTGTTCCCAGCTTGGCAATCGGCGCGGGCGACTCCAACGAAAGCAACGCAATCGTCTTTTCAATCCGCCCCTTGCTGATATTCACCCGACCGAGCATGCTGGGAACCGACAAGCCGTGCGGCTCCGCCTCTAGCGTATCCAGAATCTGTTGAACCGCGTGCCGCGTCGGAAAGGCACTCTCAATAAAATAATCGGTAATCGCAGTTTCCTCATCACCGCTCAACAGCACACCGTACGCGGCAGCCAGCGCACGCCCTGCGCGGCCGACCTGTGATAATAGGCCACTACCGAACCGGGTGTCTGATAATGAATCACAAACGACAAATCCGGTTTATCGAAGCCCATAGCTAAACCGATGCCGCCACTGTGGCCAGTACCGCGGCATGGTAACAGC
>JBBQSL010000167.1:0-7110 GCA_038213895.1 Kiritimatiellales bacterium
GGTTTGGACTACGCCTCGGTCGGTCCGGAGCACGCGATGCTACATGACACCGGCCGCGCCGAGTACACGTATATTGAAGACGCTGATGCTGTCGCCGGATTCGACCAGCTCGCGCAATGGGAAGGCATTCTGCCTGCGCTAGAAAGCTCGCACGCCGTCGCCTGGGTTGTCAAAAATGCCAAACAGTTCATGAAAGACGACCTGCTCATCATCAACATTTCCGGACGTGGCGATAAAGACGTTCAGCAAATCGCAGAATGGAAAAAGCAGCAGAGCACATCGGCTATTTTGCGCACGAGCGAATTTATTCATCTCGGGCGGCATCATGAAATTGCGGTGCACGCGCATGGCCTAGACCCATTGACGCTTCATTTTACGGTTTGCCGCCGGAACGCCGAGAGCGCGGCGTGCGATCTGGTCTATGAAGAGGTGCAGAATTACGGAGCAACCCACCCTGACAAATCCTTCTGGGCGCTTGAGCTTGCCCGGATCAAAAGAAAAGCCTGCACTGCCGAAGAAACCGAAGTCCACAATCCCTAAGAAAAAAAGGAGGCGGCATTATGTCTAGAAGGACAACGATTAAATATTGGATGAGCATAGCCGTTGGGATTTTCTGTTTTGTCGCAACGGCTGAAAAGCTACCTCCCCCAGCAGATGAAGAGTATCCTGCCGGTGAAATAATGAGTCAGCAACTTCAGTTCGCCGGTAAAATTATAAAAGTGAAGTTCAACCGAATAGAACATGTAAGAAAAATTGGCGACGAAGCGTATATCGGTACGTTACGGTCTTTTGTAAAGCCGAAGGGCAACGAGTATAATTCAGGACAAGGGGTGCTGATACGGTTTGCGCAGGGTGGGCTGGGACTTTTTTCAAAAAGCATTTCGCGTCCTGGTAGTTCTGATTCTTTTGGAGAGATGCAAAAACCGGATCGGGAGGGAGTGTACGTTCAGATCGGCAAAGACGCCAAAGACATTTCCGTAGCCGTCGGCGATCAGTACAAAAAGGATGGCGAAGACGGGGAATATAAATGGTCTGTGGATACAGAAATTCCTGATTTAGCGGATAAACGGAAGGTTTCTGTTGATGAGGCGGCTCTTTTTACCGATCAGCTGCGCGGGAAAATTTTAGAGATAGAATTTTATATTGTGGAACAGCTCAAATCAAACTCGGTCGAAGAATATACGGCCAACATCTCTTCTGGTAGCGGACACACGGGAGTTATGATCACATTTCCAGTGTCTGGACTTGCATTTTTTAAAGAAATTGAAGGAAAGGGGCATAGTAGCTCCATAATACGTAGTATATATGCCAAGATAAATGTCACCCCATCCGGCTTGGTTACATTGGAAGCGAAAGGGCGGCGCACTTCTGGGGCGGGAGATGAAATAGAATACCGGTGGTAACTATGCCAATTAAAAGTATGACAGGATTTGGTTCGGGATCGCTGTGCGTGGAAAGCGTGCGGGTGACGGTCGAACTAAGTGCGGTGAATCGGAAACAGCTCGACGTTGTTGTACGACTGCCTCCGCAGTTTGCTGCGCTCGAATCGCGCGTTCAGAAAATTGTTCAGGAGCACATCTCGCGCGGACGAATCAGTGGGAGCGTGCAGATTGAGGCCGCGAACGGCGGGGCTTCCGTGCAGATTGATGAACAGCGTGCCGCCGGAACGGTCGCAAAGCTGCGGGCGGTCGCTAAAAAACTAAATTTAACAGATGATTTAAGTGCGGGCGTGTTATTGCAGATTCCCGGCTTATTGAAAACGCAGGCCGTCGAACAACATCCGGAGGAGATTTTACAACCTTTGGAAAAGGCACTGCTGGCTGCGTTGAAAAAACTGAATGCGATGCGCGCCCGCGAAGGAAAATCGTTAGAAAAGGATTTCCTGAACCGGTTGACGCTGTTGGAAGCTATGTTGGTAGCCATTAAAGTCCGTGCACCGCAGATTGCTTCCAACTATCGGAATAAATTATTCCAAGGGTTGGAAAAATCTGGGCTGCAAAATGTCACGGACGATGAACGGATTATCAAGGAGATCGCTTTGTTTGCGGAGCGCAGCGATATCGCCGAAGAAATTACGCGCCTAGAGAGTCATCTCCGGCAGTTTAAGAAAATGCTGCGTGACAGTGAATCGTCCGGGCGTTCACTTGATTTCCTAGCACAGGAATTTTTCCGGGAGATTAACACCATCGGTTCGAAAGCAAACGATTTGAAAATTACAGAACAGGTGGTGCAGTTTAAAACCGAGCTCGAACGAATCCGGGAGCAAATTCAAAATGTTGAGTAAAAACAAACCGTTGCTGCTGGTTATTTCTGCGCCATCGGGTGCGGGTAAGTCGTCGCTGTGCAATCGGCTAATCGAAAAATTTCCGGCGATGGTTTATTCGATTTCCTGCACGACGCGCGCGCCGCGCGGCAGCGAGCAGGACGGTGTGCATTATCACTTTCTTACTGAAGAAGAATTTGGTGCACGTGTGGTACGCGGTGAATTTTTGGAGCACGCCTTGGTGCACGGTAATCGTTACGGAACGCTGAAGCAGACGGTGTATGATGCGCTGGCGCAAGGCCGCGATATCATTATGGATATTGATGTGCAGGGTGCTCAGCAGATTCGCAGCACCTGTGCCGCATTGTCGGATGATGATGCCATCATGCAGAGCTTCGTTGATATTTTTATTGCGCCACCTTCTATGGAAGAATTGCATCGCCGTTTATGTGGACGTGCTACCGACTGCGCAGAAATAATTGACCGTCGAATGCGCAATGCGCAGGAAGAAATGCAGTATCAGAAGTTTTATCAACACACTGTAATTAATGATGATTTTGAAAAAGCAGCGGAAGAGCTTGAAGGAATTATTGTACGAGAGCACCACAACCGGTGGTAAATAATTTTTATTTTTCCACAATCTCTAGTTGCAAGTATTTTTTTTAAGCGATATACCTTCGCTTGTACAGGGGCAGAGTGAAGTGAGCGTGACGCGAAAAAGAAGCAGTTACAGGTTCAGAGTAGAAAGTAAAAAGCGGTGCTCAAATCACAATGCGCAGGGTTAACCCAAAAGTCAAAGGAGACTGGACATGGCAGCTAAGAAAGTGGCGAAGAAGGCAGTAGCGAAAAAAGTCGAAGCGAAAAAAGCTCCGGCGAAAAAAGTCGAAGCGAAAAAAGCTCCGGCGAAAAAAGTCGTAGCGAAAAAAGTCGCTAAAAAGAAATAACAGTTTCGACTGATTAGTTCTGAGCAGCCCCGGTTTCCGGGGCTGTTTTTTTATACCGAAGTTTTTCGTTTCCTTTGAAAAAATCAGGGGCTATTCTCTCGCTAATTTAACCGAAGCAGGACGAACCGTATGAAATGTCCAAAATGCGACCATCGCGAGAACAAAGTTATCGACAGTCGTGAAGTGCGGGAAGGCGAGGCGATCCGCCGCCGTCGGCTCTGTCTGAATTGCGGACATCGTTTCACGACCTATGAAGAGGTTTTGCGCGCCGCGCTGCAAGTCATCAAGCGGGACGGCCGCCGTGAGGAACTTTCGCGTGAAAAACTGATGCAGAGTATCATCGTTGCCTGTCAAAAACGGCCGATCAGTATCCAGCAGATTGAGCAGATGACCAATAATGTCATCACGCAGGGCGAAGCGGAGTATGAACGGGAGATTCCCTCCACCGCGCTGGGCACCAAAGTAATGGCACTGCTTGAAAAACTCGATGAAGTCGCTTATGTGCGGTTTGCCTCGGTTTATCGACGCTTCAAGGATGTGAATCAGTTCATGAATGAAGCAGAAAGGTTGATCGGGCGCGAATGATCGATATGCATCAAAACCGCCGACTTGCCGAACGCCGGATCTGGTCTGGTCACGTGCAACAGCTTTTAAAAACCCTGAATCTTGGTGATCGTGCCGCCTCGCAGGATATTACCGAAAGCCTCGCGGTTTTTTGTCAGCATCATACGCATATGTCTGAGCACGCTCTTGCACTGCTTATGGCGCGTTCTTTTTGTATTGTTGGTGACGCGGCGGCGGCCGGACAGGTTTTGCGACATAATCGCGCGCATGGTGCGCATACCAGCTCGTGGCTTGAAGTGCTTTCCTCCGATTATCCCTTTCCTGAACTCTATCCGCTTTTTTCTTCGCGCGCATTGCGTCCACAAAGTCTGGCTTCAGCGGGTGATCTCTGGGTTCTCGATTTCGATAAGATCCAGCTGACCGAAGCGGATCGGCATGAGTTGATTCTATTGCAGACGGTGCGCGTATTAACGGAACAGGTTTCCAATGTGTGGAAGAAATCCAACGGTCAGGGCACACTCGGTATCAAAGGGCTTCTACGGCTGACGCAATTTGTCCGTGGCAGACCGGCTTCGCACCAGCTACTTGATCATATTTGCGATGTAATGGTGCTCCGCGCTCAAAAAAATGGCTGGTTGTCTGTGCCGGCGGTATTGCTTTTTGATTTGTGAACCTCTGGACTCTTTCTGTGAAAAAACTATTCCCCATTATAGCTTCCATTTGTACTGGAGTGCTCCTTTTTTTGAGCTTCCCGCCCTTTGAGTTTTCGTTTTGCGGGTGGTTCGCGCTGGTTCCGCTGATCATCGTCTGTGCTGGTGCCGCACCGCGCCGCGCGGCGTTTCTCGGCTGGTTGGCCGGTACCGTATTTTTTATCAGTTCACTTTATTGGCTGCGGCACGTCACCTGGCTGGGGACGATCGGATTATCCTTTTATTGCGCTCTTTATTTTATGCCACTAGCGGTTTTTGTTTCGTTGCGTCGCGATGCGTGGCGCAGTACCGGCAGAATCAAAAATATCGGCTGGATGCTTGGGGCGACAGCCGTTTGGGTTGCTGGGGAATATCTGCGTGCGATCATCATCACCGGCTTTCCGTGGAATTTGATCGGGGTCTGCCAATACAAAGAGTTGGCTTTCATTCAGGTCGCAGCCTGGGGCGGTGTGTATGCGGTTTCAGCACTGCCGATTTTTGTTAATGCGGCCGTCGCGGTTACGATTATTCAATATGCGACTGGCCTGCGGCGAGTTTACCGGATGCACACGGAACTGCTGTGCGCGATATTGGTGGTCGTGTCGGCCTGGTCTTTTGGCCTGCATCTGCTGTTAAGTCGTCTTACGCCGGAAGGCCGTCCGGTACATGCCGCGTTGATTCAGCCGAATATTCCAGAGGTTGGAAACTGGGAGCCCGCCGACCCGGAGTTGGCGTACGAGCGACTCGAAAAACTTACCGCGCTCGCACGGTATGCACCGGACCTGGATCTGATTATCTGGCCTGAAACGGCGCTGCCCGATTTTGTCCGGTACAGTGAACGCAGTGCGGGACTGGTTAAACAACTGGTTAGCAACGGGGTGCCGCTACTGGCCGGAAGCATGGATGTTGTTTGGCGTGCGGATGGTAAGCCGGACTATTATAACGCCTCGATGCTTTTCAATACGCGCGGAGAGCTGCTTGGAAGTTACTACAAGCAACATCTGGTGCTCTTTGGCGAATACATTCCGTTTGAGGGAAAGATTCCGCTGATTAATGCACTGACGCCGATCGGTTCTAGCTTTCGTTCTGGTCGCTCCGCTACACTGCTTAAACGACCCGGCGATGATCGCGGGTTCTGTGTATTGATCTGTTTTGAGGATTCGCTGCCATACCTCGCTCGTCGCGCCGCGCGCGCCGGGGCAACGTGGCTGATCAATCAGACGAACGATTCCTGGTTCGATCCGGACTGTGGATCGGCGCAGCACCTTGCCAACGCGGTGTTCCGCTGTGTGGAAACCCGTTTACCGATGTTGCGTTGCGCCAATACCGGCATGACGTGTTCGATCGATTCGTATGGGAAAATTGAACAGACGCTCAAGCCGCGCACGGCGGGCTTTCATATTGCGACAATCGTACCGTCCGATCCGGCCAGCGAAGCAACCTTCTATGTTCGTTACGGAGATCTCTTCGCGCAGGCTTGCCTCGCCGGAAGTGTTGCGCTATTTATCGTCCTCTTTATCACCCGCCGGAAAATGGAATCATGCTTGAAGAACTGAATATAAAAATGGCGCTGGTTCGCACGCGCATGGAAGAAATGCGCGGCTATCTCGGCATTAATGAAAAACTCGAAGCACTGACACGGCTCGAAGCGGAGGCTGTTTCGCCGGGCTTTTGGAGCGATCAGGCCCGGACTGCTGTTAATATTTCCGCAACCAAAGCCGCCAAAGCCGTCCTGAATCCATTCCAGAAAATTGAGGCGGCGATGGGCGATGCCGAGGTTCTACTGGAGCTTGCCGGACTTGAAGAGGAGGCGGGTCAGGAACTGGCCGCGAAAGAAATCGAGCAGATGCTTTTGGATTGTGAAAGCAATTTCCAGGCCTTGGAAATGCAGTCATTGCTTGGCGGCCCGATGGACTCGAAAGGGGCTTACCTGAGCCTGCACGCTGGGGCGGGCGGCACGGAGTCATGCGACTGGGTCGATATGCTTTACCGTATGTATCGCCGCTATGCCGAGCGCAACGGGTTTTCGGTGGAGGTGCTCGATATGCAGGCCGGTGAAGAAGCTGGCCTCAAGAGTGTTACCCTTCAGGTTTCCGGCGATTATGCCTATGGATATCTCAAAGGGGAGCGTGGGGTTCATCGGCTGGTGCGCATCAGCCCGTTCGATTCCGCCGCCCGTCGCCACACCTCTTTTGTTGCGCTTGATGTGACGGCTGAGATTGATGACGACATTGACGTGACGATTGAGGAAAAAGATTTGCGAATTGATACGTACCGCTCCAGCGGGTGTGGCGGACAGCATGTGAACACCACCGACTCGGCCATACGTATCGTTCATCTTCCGTCTGGCATCATCGTGCAGTGTCAGGCGGAGCGCTCGCAGCACAAGAATCGTGACAAGGCGATGAAGATGCTCAAAGCCAAATTATATGAATACGAGCTGGATAAAAAGAAACAGGCGGCGGAGCAATTTTACGGTGCGAAAGGCGAAATTGCATGGGGTCATCAGCTGTCCAAGATGTCTTTCGGAAACGAGATCGGCTTTAGATTGGAAGATAATTGCAACGTTAATTTGTTTGAAGAAGCCTATGGCAGTATTGTCCTTGAAGCGCATTCTGACTTTATCCAAACGCTGAACGGCGTAGCGGGG
>JBBQSL010000168.1:0-7004 GCA_038213895.1 Kiritimatiellales bacterium
CGACACCGGTGTCGAGACGCTGAATACAGGCATAGTAGTCCGAATCTTCCATGCGCACCTCAGGCGTGTTCACGCCGAGAAACGGCACCGGCACGGTTTTTTCCGGTTGAATGGGATTTTCAGGCAGCCCCTTGCGGATGCGCGGGAACTTTTCATTTTTTCCCCGCTCGTACACTCCGTCGCCGCCCCCGCGATGCGGATCGACATAACTCATGCAAAGCAGGAACGGTTGGTTTTTCGGCGACGAATCCAACCATTTTGCGGCCTGCGCATTCATCCAGCGCACATCGCGGTCAAAAACAACTTTTTGTGCATCAACTATGCGCAAATCCCACTCGAACTGCGATTCCGGCTCATAATGCGTTTTGCCGATGATGGCGGTTTTGTAACCGAGCGCCTTCATCGCGTTGGGCAGTTTGGGCACATCGTCGTGCATTTTTGCCCAACCCTGCTGTGCAAGGGAATACATGCCGTGCTGATGCGGGTAAAGTCCGGTCATGATGCTGCCGCGCGAGGGCGAGCAGCTCGCCGCCGTGACGTGCGCCGCGTTAAAGCGCACCCCCTGCTCCGCCAGCTTATCGATGTTCGGGCTCAGCGAATTCGCATCGCCATAACAACCGAGCTGCGGGCCGAGGTCGTCGGCAATAATTAGCAGCACATTCGGCTTCTCCGTTGGCGCAGTTTTTCCAACCATTGGAAAAAGCGCTCCGGCCATCGCGACGGTCGTCATCCACTTCGCTCGATTCATTTTTGTCTCCTTCGTTTTTCAATAAAATTCTGCTCACAAAATAATAACTCAAATTACCAAGAATCCACTCCCATCATTGCCGCTTCGCTTCTTTTGGGAATACCAAAAGCACTTTCGACTGCGTCTCAGGTCTGTACACATTATTCTGTTACACTCTCTTCCCTATCTGCATTCAATTTCGTTCCTGATCGGGACCAACAACCGCCGGAGATTTCCAATCCTTCGGGGCGTTGCCGTCGCCATTTTTCCAGAAGGCCTCCGGGGCGTCTTTGGCCAGTTCATCCAAGCGACGGCTTAGACGGTCGGTAATTTCCGGATGCTGCTTCCCCTGAACACGAGCGTTGGCCTTTTCATACGGGTCTTCTTCGAGGTTGAACAGCTCGTAGACCCACGGGCCGGTTTCGGTCGCGGTGCGGCGCAATTTCCACGGCCACTGAATGATGGCGCCGCGCCGCAACCGTTCGCTGTCTTCGAGCATGAAGACAATTTCACTGCGGCCGGTATCTTCGGCTGTGCCGGTCAGCACAGGCATCAAGTCCATGCCGTCGAGCGGTTTTCCGGGCATGGTTGCGCCGCCAAGTTTTCCAAGGGTTGGAAAAATATCGACTACGTGAGCCAGCGCCTGCGTGGTGCGGCCGACCGGAATTTTTCCCGGCCAGTAGGCGAAGGCCGGAACGCGGATGCCGCCCTCGTAGTAGGAGCCTTTGCCGTCGCGCAGCGGGCCGTTGTCGGCCTGATGGCGCAACGGGCCGCCGTTATCGGAGATAAAGATGACGAGGGTGTTGTCCGCCTGCCCGACATCTTCCAAGGCTTGGATGATGCGCCCAAACTGCTTGTCCATGGCGGCGCAGAGACCGAGCAGTCCGCGCCGTTCCTGATTTTGAACTTGTTTGTAGGGCGCCATGTATTCTTCCGTCGATTGGTTGAAGGCATGGACGGCGAACATGGGATTGTAGAGGAAGAGCGGTTTTTCAGCGTAGTTGTGTTCACGGATGATGCGCACGCAGTCGTCGCCGAGCAGGTCGGTGGCATAGCCCTTTTCACGGACGGGTTTGCGGTTGCGGTGCCAGTCGAGCGAGCCCTGCCATTCATGGGTAAAATGGTCAATGGCCGTGTAGAGGCCGTAGTGATAGTCGAAGCCGCGCTCGGTCGGAAGATAGGCTGGTGTTTCGTGGCCGAGATGCCATTTGCCGACGATGAAGGTATCGTATCCCGCGCTTTTCATTATCTGTCCCAGCGTGGTTTCGTCGAGCGGCAGACCGTATTTGAGATGGTTGAGAATCACGCCGGATGCCATGCCGGTGCGGAAAGAATAGCGGCCGGTCATCAGGGCGGCGCGGGTCGGGGTGCAGATGGGTTGCACATAAAAGTGGTCGAAGCGAATTCCTGCAGCGCTGATGCGGTCGATATTCGGGGTGCGGGCCAGATCGTTACGGGCGGATTTCTCTTCGGCGGTTTGATTATAACTAACATCGCCCCACCCCAGATCATCGGCCAGGATCAACACGACATTGGGTTTCGATAAGCTCACCCCAAGCGGCTTTTCCGCTGACCGGGCGGAAAGCGCCGTGACCCCTGAAACCAACACCGCCCCACAGAGCACCGATTTATTCATGAAACACACTCCTCTTGCTGATTCTGAAGTCAATCTATCAAACAGGCGTGATAATACTATTTGATAATTTTATATCAACAGTTTTCTCCCTTTCACCGGGAAAATCGGCGAAGTGAAAATGATTTTGCTGCGCTCGGTGATTCCTTACAGTATCTATTTTCATCGCTGGCATGGACGGGCGGAATATTCCGGCGATGTGTTGAATGAAAAGGGGGCGCACCATTTTGATGCCCTGAACTGGTTCGCCGGTTCTCCGGCGCAGTGGATTTCCGCCATGGGGGGACGTACGACCTACACGGCCCGCGAAGGATATCCGGAGCGCTGTGTTTTTTGCGACCGGGAGTGCGCCTATCGTTTTACCGCCGGGGAGGCGGCCCGGGATCAGACTGAGGTGCAGGCGACGCTCAGCGAAGCGCAGAAAAAATCCACCAGTCGGCTGGTGATCCTCGACCAATGCGTTTATTCGCCCGACAACGACGTGATGGATCATGCGGTGGTGAATATTGAGTACGCCAATGGCATCAAGGCACAGCTTTTTCTGAATGTCGCCGGAGTGCCGGCCGACGATCAGGAAACATTGGAGGTGGTCGGGGACGAAGGGCGCGTACTGGTCACCCGCCACACCGGTGAGGTTCATGTGTTATACAACCACGGGAAGGAATCGACGCGGATCGATGCACGGGACAATCATGACGGCACTCATTTCGGAGCCGACTTGAGGCTTATTCAAAAAATCAGCGAGTTTGCGCATACCGGCGCAGGGCCGGCCGTGACGCTTGAGGACGGTTATTTCGCAACCAAAATGGCTATGTCCGCCATTGAGTCGATCAAAACCCGGCGGATGATAAAGCTGTAAGCCGGTTGCCCTGTCGCCATCTTTACGTAAAGCCTGATCGGGAGCGATATCCTTTGTTTTATCGTCGGCTCTGATACAAAATCGTCTCCCTGAATCGGAGAATTTTATGACACCACGAGAACGTGTATTAATGAGTTTAAAACGAACCGGCGTGCCGGATCGTGCTCCGTTTCAACTGATTTTAGGCGGCTTTACCGGCGCGATGCGCAGGACCTATCAAAAGGAGACCGGTTCCGATCTTCCGCCGGAAGAGTATTTCGATTTCGACACCCGCTATCTCAATCCGGGGCCCTCGGAAAAACAGACGGACTTTTCCCGCTTTTTCCGCTCGACCGAAGGGAGAGAGGCTTCGCGTATGCGAAGTAACGACCTCAGGGAGTGGCCAACCTTGGGAAACAACGTGACCTTCAGTGAGTGGGGTGTCGGCTCCGTGCCGACCCGGTTTGAAATTCCCGATCATAAATATCATCCGCTGGCGGGCATGGAGACCGTGGATGAGGTGAATGGCTTTGACTGGCCCGATTTCGATGCGGCGTACCGCTATGAGGCGGTAGCGAAAAAGACAGCCGAGCATCAGGCGCGCGGTTATGCCGTGTGCGGACAGATGGCGCAGACGGTGTTTGAAACCGCATGGCTGATGCGCGGCATGGAAACGTTCATGATGGATTTTTACATCAATGAAGAGTTGGCGCATGCGATCTGCGAAAATATTACCCTTATTCGTATCAAGCAGGCGGAGCATTATGCGCGTGCCGGGGTGGATGTACTGTTGCTCGGTGACGACATCGTGACGCAACAGGGCTGTATGATGTCGCCAGATACCTATCGGGAGTTTATTAAACCGTGTGTTGCGCGGATCATTGCGGCGGCCAAGGCGATCAATCCGGACATTATTATTTTCATGCACAGCTGTGGAAAAATTGAGCCGATGATTCCGGATCTGATTGAGGCGGGGATTGATGTACTGAATCCGGTGCAGCCGGAGTGCAATGATCTGGTGATGATCAAGAAAACCTACGGCGACCGGCTATCATTTTGGGGCGGCATCGGGGTGCAGTCGGTGTTGCCGCACGGCACGCCGGACGAGGTGCGCGAAATGGTTCGGTCAACGAGCGCGCTGATGGGCGAGGGCGGAGGCTACCTGTGCGCCCCAGCTCATTTGCTGGATCCGGCTATTCCGTGGGAAAATGTGCTCGCGTTCATCGACGCGGCATCGGGTAACCTTTGTAAATCAACGCAGTGAACAAAGGAGCATGAAGATGAAAAGACGAACCTTTTTAAAACAGAGTAGCGGCGCGGCCGCTGGACTTTCACTGATGCCCCGCAGTTTTGGAGCGGGTCCGCAGACCTCGACCCCGAACATCGTTTTTATCATGTGCGACCAGTGGCGCAAGCAGGCCGCCGGATTTATGGGCGCGGACCGGGTGCTGACGCCGCATTTGGATGAGCTGGCCGCCCTCTCGGCGGTTTTTACCAATGCAATCTCCACGGTGCCGGTCTGCGGCCCGAATCGCGCTTGCCTGCTCAGCGGAAAATATTCCATGCACACCGGAGTGCTGGGCAACAACTGCCGGTTGCTGCCCGAACATCAAACCATCGGAGAATTGTCGAAATCGCGGGGCTACCAGACCGCATACATCGGCAAGTGGCATATGGGAATGAATCAGCAGGCCGTCGGCGGCTTTGCGCTCGGCTATGTCGCACCCGAATACCGGCATGGATTTGACTTTTGGTATACATCGGAAGATCACCAGCCGTTTCACCAGCCGTGGTTTGTCGGCGATGATGTTGCGCCGACCTATCCCGGTGGCGATTGGGAGCCCGACCATCTGGAAGAGGTGGCCTCAGGGTTTGTAACGAAACGCGATAAGAGCCGTCCCTTTTCAATGGTGCTTTCTTTCGCCCCTCCGCACACTGGCGGCGGGCCAGACTTTAAAGACCGCTTTAATCCTGGAAAAATTACGGCGACAAAAACTGCGGAACAGCTGAAGGGCTATGGGTACGCTGCGCCTGAAAAATATGAAAAACTGTATGAGATAGAGGGTTCCTGTTATTCCCGTCCGGTGCGCGCCAATGTTGAACCCATTCCCGATTTCGAAGAATCCAAATGCGTGCAGGGTTATTTCGGTGCAATCACTGCCATCGACGATGCCATGGGGCGTTTTTTTCAAACCTTGGAAAAAGAGGGTGTGCTGGAGAACACCCTTATCGTGATCACCTCCGATCACGGGGAAATGATGGGCTCACACGGGAAAATGACCAAGGGCATTTGGTATCAGGAGGCCATCGGCATTCCCATGATCATTCATTATCCGGCTGCCGTAAAACCGGCGACATACCGTTGCGTGTTTAACAGCATTGATGCGCTGCCGACGATACTCGGCCTCGCCGGACTGCCCAGCCCCGGAAACCTGGACGGCACTGATTTTTCACCCCTGCTGCGTGGCGAGCCACAGAAGACGCCAGAGTACGCCTTTGGCGCCTATTTTCGTGGTCTGGCGGATGGCTACGAAACCGATGCCGGCTGGAACCAGTTCCGCGTTGTTTATACCGAACGCTACACCTACCTGTTGGCACGCACCACATATACCTCCCGGGTGCTGAAAGCCAATGAGCTGCTCTTCGACCGTCAGGTGGATCCCTACGAAATGAAGCCGATCCGGCGCGGCGACGGGCAGGATGAAACGATGGATCACTTTAAGGTGGTTCTGACAGCGCATCTTGCCGGACTTAACGACCCGTTCATCACGGATGTCTGGCCGACCTCTCCATCTGCGGAGAAAGCCGACTGGAGTGCCTATCGGAAATGGTTTGATAAAACACTGTTTTAAGAGGAAAATGATATGAAGAAGCTAAGAGGTCTAGTTTGTGTTTTGTCGTTGGCGGCGGGCGCGCTGTCAAGCCCGCTGCCGGTGGATGCGGACGGGTTTACCGACTTGCAGGGAATATTGAACGCCCGTATCGCCGCCGGTGAAACCGAGCTAAAAATTCCGCCGGGAATCTACCGCCTGAAGCCGGCCATAGCCCATCTGGAATTCCGCAACCTCACGGGGATCACCTTCGATTTCCAAGGTTCGGAAATTATAGCAACCCAGAACACCCGGAGCTTTGATTTTGAAAACTGCACCAATGTGACGGTCAAAAATTTTTCACTCGACTACGATCCCAAACTCTATTCTCAGGGACGTATCGTGAAGATTGAAAACGGCTCCTACGAAGTGGAGGTTTTTGAAGGCTATCCGGTCGAAGAGGCCGGCACGCATAAGGCAGAAATTTTCAGTCAGGATACACAGGAGCTCATCAGAGGCGGCCGCACCTTTTATCGTCTGAAAGAAGTCACACCGCTCGGCGGGCGGCGCTTGCGGGTGACTCCGAAAGAGCAGGAGGCGGTCGACCGGCTGATCCGGGTCGGCGACATCATGCTGCTGGATATCGAAAAGGTGCGTAAGGACGGCGGGCGCTACGCGCCGCACGCCATCTACATGGAAGATTGCATCCGGATGAGCTTCGAAAATGTCACGATCTATGCCAGCCCGACATTCTGTTTCCTCGGGGAAGGCTGTTCGGAGACCCGCTATTTCCGCTGCCATGTCAAACGCCGCACCGACGACCCGTCGGTCGCTTATCCGCGCATGAGATCGAGTAACTTCGATGCCTTCCACAGTGTCGGCGCCGTAGTCGGCCCGCACATTGAAGAATGCACCGCCGGATACATGGGCGACGACAACGTCAACATCCGCGGCGACTACCATATCGTTGTGGAGGGCAAAGGGAACGATTTGTTT
>JBBQSL010000169.1:0-6998 GCA_038213895.1 Kiritimatiellales bacterium
TTTTATGGCTACGGGGGTGTCGGGCGTTTTCTGCATTTCAAGCAGGCGGGCGGCTGCATCAACGGTACGGACGAGTTCGTCGGCATGCAGGGTATCGCGTATGGCTTGCAGGCGGGCTTTTTCTTCGGCTTCGTCGCGGGCGGCTTTTTCAGCATCGGGAATGAGACGAACCGTCGCGCGGTGGGGATTTTTAAGCAGGATATTTTCGATGAGTTCTTCGAAATAGCGCGGAGTGGCGGCAATTTTTGTTTTCAGTTCGGCAAGAGGGTATTCGTAGGCGGCGAGGCCGATCGGATCCCAGCCGTAAAGCCAGGTTTCCAGCATGTTGAGCATGATAGAGAGGCCTTGGGGGAAGCTCCCTTGATTGTTTTCGCGCAGGTCGAATTCAAAGGAGTTTATCGCGGCTTCAATATCTTTGGGGTCGATTCCCTCCTGGGCTAGTTTTTCCAAGGTTTGGAATATCAGGGCTTCGACTTTTTCGAGATTTTGAGTTTCGACGCCTTTCATGCCGATGGACCAGGCTGGCTGGCGGAGGTTCGTTTCGAGTCCAAAGCCGGTCAGGTCTTCGCCGAGATCCGATTCGATGAGTGCTTTGCGTAGCGGTGAGCCCGAATTACCGGTGAGAATCTGGTCGAGAATAATCATGGCGAAATGGAGAATACCGTCTGGGATCACCCAATTTATCGTGGTAAAGGCCTGTCCATTTTCTTCGCTAACGGCATATTTTTCTTCAAAATAGAGCGGCTTTTCGAATGGCTTTTGCAGCGCAATGGAGGAATCTGGCGGAGTTTCAAGACCTTTAAATCCGTCGAGGTATTCGCTGAGGATTTTAAGGCGGCGTTCAGGATTGTCGTTACCGTAGAAGAAAATACGGGCATTGGAGGGGTGGTAGTGGGTTTCGTGAAATTTGCGGAAATCCTGATAGGTGAGTGTCGGGATTTTTGCTGGGTTGCCGCCCGAGTCGAGCCCGTAGGTGGTGTCGGGAAATAGTACCTGCTGGGAGCGTTCGATCAGCAGGTTGTCGGGCGAGGAGTAGGCCCCTTTCATTTCGTTATAAACGACACCCTTGCAGGTAAGCGGAGCGTCGATGTTTTCCAATTCGTAGTGCCAGCCTTCCTGCCGGAAAAAGGCGGGGGTTATTCGCGGGAAGAAAACGGCATCGAGATAGACGTCCACTAGGTTGTAGAAGTCCTGCTCGTTCTGGCTGGCGACCGGATAAACCGTTTTGTCAGGATAGGTCATGGCGTTCAGGAAGGTCTGCAAAGAGCCTTTCAATAGCTGAACGAAGGGGTCTTTGAGTGGATATTTGCGTGAGCCGCACAGGACGGTGTGTTCAAGGATGTGTGCGACACCGGTGGAGTCAGCGGGTGGGGTGCGGAAGGTGATGCCGAAAACCTTGTTATCATCGTTGTTTTCAACGGAGATGTATTCCGCGCCGGTTGGTTCGTGGCGGTACTCTTTGACGGTGCCATTGAATTCGCTGACGAACTGTTCTCGGATGAGTTTGAAATTTATCATAATTTTATCTGATTTCTTTGGATGAGGGATTGAGTAATTCGCAGAAGAAGGACGGCGGCTACGGCTCCAGCCATTCCAATAGAATCTATGAGCAGGTCGCGTAGTGCAGCGGCGCGATCATCGGTTATGAATTGCAACACTTCGGTGGCGGCGGCAAAGAGTACGAGCCCAGCGAATAGGGCAGCGGTCCGTCGGATTGCGGGCGGTGCGGAAAGCCAAGAGAGCGTTGAAAGAAACGCAAGCAGGCTGAAAAGGGTGAAGTGTCCGACTAGATGAATGTTATCAACAATAGTTCTAGGCTCGGCGACGGGAGTGATTTTCTCCTTGGGTTTTGGAGGTTTTGGCGTGTCGGTTAGTGTCGGTTGAGCGGTATTTTTTGCGGGCGGCATTTTTACGGAGGGGTGCAGCAGGGTCGCGACAGTTTTCACGATCAGGTTTTTTGCAGTACGTTGTGTGTTTAGGATGGTATCATCAAGCAGTTTTCCTGGCAGAACAATGCCGACCATGATTGTAAATAGCGTCATAACAATTAGAATCCCGTAACGGCGGGTCCATGGGTGTAGTACAAAGAGGCAGTAACCGAAGGCGGTCGTCCATAAGATGCCGAAAAATAGTTTCCACCACGGAGCGGAAGGGCGCGGGCGGACCGGGATAACCGAAACGTCATCAATCTGCATGATGCCTGCACGGCCAAGGTTTTGAATCTGCAAGCGGGCATCGACGGCTTTGGCGGGAACAGGAAAGAAATCTTTATAGCGTCGCCAGCCGGTATCTTTAGAAATATCCATCACGCCGTGGTGCAGACTGAAGAAGCTTTTAGCCTTGGCATCGTTATAGAAAAATACTGCACGCGGTACTTCGTATCCCCATTTTCCTTGTACGATGCCGTGCGCGGTTGCCCGTAGTGACACACGAAAGGCTGGTATGTTGGTCAGATTGTAGGTGGTAAAGCGAAGGACACCATTTTTATTTGAAGAGGTTGTCAGGAGTACGACGCCTGGAGAACCTCCGAATCCAGCATCGGGAACCCGCTGCGTTAATTCGTTCCAGCCGCTCCAAAGGTTGTTTGTCGCCTGAGAACTGAAACTGCCGTCCTCAATTAATTCTGGTCCGATCGGGAGCCACGGCTCGTAGAGGTTGAAAAAGAGCGTCATAGAACCTACGGTCAGCAGTGCAAACACGAGGGCGAGACGATTTCTTTTGGACGTTTTTTTATGCATGAGGAAACAATCTCTCAAAAGTTTCTTTCCAGAGGAAGTTTTATACGGGAAATTAAGCAACTGTATGAAAACCTATTTAGACGAATATAAGGCCTTTATTTTTGATCTCGACGGAACGCTGATCAACTCGGAAAAATATCACGCTGACGGCTTTGCGTATGCAGTCGAAAAGCTAAGTGGATACCGACTGACGCCTACTGAACGGCGCGAATTTTTTGAAGGGCATACCGATGTATTTACACCGGTTCTCGCGGCGCGGCACGGACTTAATCTTAATGCGGATGACGTGTTAATCTGTAAGCGCAGGCATGTGGAGCAGCATTTTAAGTTGGAAATTTTGTCAGGCGTAGAGGCGTTTATTGAAAAGTGGCGCAAAGGTATGCGTATGGCTTTAGCCAGTAACTCGCCGCGGGTTTTTGTTAAGCGGGCGTTAGTTGATGCTGAATTTATTGATATTTTTGAGTCGGTGGTTACATCTGATGATGTTGCCTGCCGCAAGCCCGATCCGGAAATGTACCAATTAACGCTAAAAAATATGAAACTGGCGCCGGAAGATGTCATGGTTTTTGAAGATAGCCCGTCAGGCGTAGCTGCGGCGCAGGCGGCTGGCTGTGCGGTAATCATGATTGAAAATGGTGCTGGCCGATCCGTTGAGGGCATCCCGCAATATACCTGGAAGGAGCTTAAGCAATTTTGAAAACGACACCGCTTCATGGAGAACATAGTGCACTGGGTGCCCGCATGGCTGAATTTGGCGGCTGGGATATGCCCATTCAGTACGAAGGCATTCTGGCTGAGCACGAACACACTCGGACTAAAACCGGACTGTTCGACATTTGCCATATGGGTGAATTTGAACTGACCGGGCCAACGGTCGTCGTTGACCTTGAACGGTTGCTGACGATGAAAATCTCCACCCTGGCAGTCGGTCAGTGCCGCTACGGCTTCATGCTGAACGAACAGGGCGGGGTTATTGATGATCTGACCTGCTACCGTCTTGACGCAGAGCGCTATATGCTCGTCGTCAATGCCGCCACACTGGATGGTGACGCCACCTGGATTACAAAAAATCTTTCGCCTCAAACGGTATTCACCGATCTTTCAGACGATATCGCCAAGCTCGATGTCCAAGGGCCGACAGCGCGTACCGAACTGGAAAAAGTGTTCGGGAAGAAGCTTCCAGACCTTGGATATTTTCGCGCTGAGAGTTTCCAAGCATTGGAAACTGAAATGCTCATCAGTCGCACGGGCTATACCGGAGAATGGGGCTATGAACTTTATTTTCCGGCCACCGAGGTCGTTCGCATTTGGCAGGCCTTGCTTGCCAACAAAAATATCAAGCCAGTTGGTCTTGGCGCGCGCGACACGCTCCGGCTCGAAATGGGGTATTCGCTTTACGGACATGAACTTTCACTTGAAAGGACGCCCGTTGCCACCAGTCGCGGCGGATTTATTCGTAAAGAGGGTGGGTTTATTGGTGAACCAGCCGTCCGACGTGATCTGGCAAATTCTCCGGAATTTCTGGTCGCTTTGGAATTTGATAGTAAACGTGCGGCGAGGGCTCACGATAAAGTTTTTTTTCATGAAATGGAAACGGGTTTGATCACTAGCGGATCGGTTTCCCCGAGTCTCGGAAAAGCCGTAGCATTGGCTTTTGTGAAAGCGGAACAAGCAGGCCTTGGCGGTGTTCTCGACGTTGAAATTCGCGGAAAGCTCTTCCCAGCTAGAGTCGTTGAATTGCCGTTTTATAAAAAGGGGACAGCCCGTGGTTAAAGCATTTATATTTTTTTGGTTTTATACTCGACCTGCTGTTCACGAATCAGGTTAAGACAGTACGTGTTAAGACTTTCGCCACGATAGAGCGATTCAATCGCCAGAGCCTTATGCAACTCTTCGCCAACTCGTACTACAAATTTTCCTGAATATTTTTTACCCGCCGTCGCGGCTGGTAGAGGTTCTCTATCTTCTTGGTAGACTTCGATCCATTCATCAACAGCTTGGCAGAGCTCTTTGTAGACCGCAGCTTCATTTTCGCCGTGAATACCGCCCTTCATCAAGCCGGGGCAGGTGCCTACATAACATTGATCCTCTTCGGACCATTCGACGATTTTAAGATATTTATCGCTAGGTTTCATTTTCCAGCCTCCTTCAGAGCCTGCTCAACATCCCGTTCCTGATATTTTTTTGCATCATGCCCCAGATTGCCGCTGATTGTGATCCGGCTTCCGCAAGGATGTTTGAAGTTTCTGTGACTTACTTTGCCACCCCGGTCTTCAAATCCTGACTTTTGCAGGTCACGTATCAATTCTCTGATTTTCCTTGGCATGGAAAGATAGTACTACTTTGATACTACAAAAACAGTATATTTTTTATTTCCGGTGTTTTTTCGATGAAAACAATCGGTAGATGCTGTTTAATCACTCGCCTTATGAAAAAACAACTGCTCATTTTTGATTTAGATGGAACGCTGGCGGATACGCGAGCCGACCTGGCGACCGGCATCAATCTGATGCGTGCGCATTATGGATTGTCTCCGATCAGCATAAAAACTCTTGAAAGTTACGTTGGTGAAGGCATCCGCAAACTGGTTGAACGTGCCTTGCAGGGGGCGGATATCGATGTGGATGAGGCGCTGGCGCTCGATAAAAAGTTTTATACCGAACACATGCTAGACGAAACTATTCTCTATCCCAGCGTTGAAAAAGGTCTTCAGAAATTGGCTGCATGCGGCCATGCACTGGCGGTGTTAAGCAATAAGCCGGGCGATCCTTCACGTATTATTCTGAACCATCTTGGCGTAGGCGGACTTTTTTTCCGGGTTATCGGCGGCGGCGACCTGCCAAAGCTTAAACCGGCGCCGGATGGTATTATCGCGTTGATGAAAGAATCCGGTGTGTCGCCGGAAAACACCTGGATGCTTGGCGATCACCACACCGATCTGGAAGTGGCGCATAACGCCAGTGTTAAAAGTGGTTTTGTCACCTACGGGATTGGTCATCCCGGCGGATTTACCGCCGATCAGGTGTGGCATGATTTTGCAGAACTGGTAGAGTTTTTTACGAAATAAACCACGGAGTTTCTGGGTAACCAAGATAAACGAGAGTATGGCAGAATCATTGACAGCAGAATCCTTAGGAAATGCCACTTCGTTGTTGTCATTCCTCCAGCCCAGTTCGACTTCGTCTTCGGTTCTGCTAAAATTGAAATAATAATCAATACGCAATACGGAGTACGGCAACATGAGTAATACTGAAGGACTAAAACTGTTGAAGAAGGGTGAAAAGAATTATCCGAAGAAGCCGGACGCTTCGATTCTGGAGACCTTTAAAAATTCCAATCCGCAACGCGATTATTGGATTACTTTTGAAACGGCTGAATTTACCTCGCTCTGTCCAATTACCGGTCAGCCGGACTTCGCGACCATCAAGATTGAATACATTCCCAACAAACTCTGTGTGGAAAGCAAATCGCTCAAACTTTTCCTCTTCTCTTTCCGTAATGAAGGCGCATTTTATGAGGATGTCACCAACCGCATTTTCACGGATTTGATGGCCGTTTGTAAACCACGCCGATTGATGGTGACGGGAGATTTTACAGCCCGCGGAGGGATTCGCTCCAGTGTCCGGGTGGATTCTAGTTTTTAAAGAGTGAGCCGGCCGGGGCTCGAACCCGGGACCCTTTGATTAAAAGTCAAATGCTCTACCAACTGAGCTACCGGCCCTTTAAAAACGGAGCGCATAAGGTAGATGACCGCACCGCACTTGTCAAAAGCCATTCATCATTTTTTAAATAAAAAAACCGCGCCGAGATTCCGGAGCGGTTTTTTTGCCAGAGCCTTTCACGAATGAATAACCGTATCACCCATCGTCTCGCAGAGCCGACTCTACATTGTAGTGTTGGCTCTATGAGCCAATCTTTAAAATGCAATACGACATCTCAATCGTTACCTGCTCTAAGCCGACTGAGCAGGAGTGCCATTCCACCGTGCGGCGCGTTCGGCGAACACGCCCTACCTAATATCCCGTTCCGTCGGTAGGGATGGCTCGCCGAGCCGTACGCACGCACGCCAAGCCGACTGAGCAGGAGGGCCATTCCACCGTGCGGCGCGTTCGGCGAACACGCCCTACCTAATATCCCATTCCGTCGGTAGGGAAGGCTCGCCGAGCCGTACGCACGCACGCCAAGCCGACTGAGCAGGAGGGCCAGTCCACCGTGCGGCGCGTTCGGCGAACACGCCCTACCTAATATCCCATTCCGTCG
>JBBQSL010000170.1:0-6793 GCA_038213895.1 Kiritimatiellales bacterium
GCCTCTCTGCTGGCAGAGGGCGCGCAGGAGTTCCAACCAGCGGAAACACGGCCCCTTCGGGAACCGCGTCCTACAAATACGACAACTTGTAGGGCGGGCCTCTCTGTACGCAGAGGGCGCTCAGGAGTTCCAACCAGCGGAAACGCGGCCCCTTCGGGAACCGCGTCCTACAAATACGACAACTTGTAGGGCGTGCCTCTCTGTAGGCAGAGGGCGCGCTGGAGTTCCGACCAGCGGAAACGCGGCCCCTTCGGGAACAACCGCGTCCTACAAATATAACTTGTAGGGCGGGCCTCTCTGTACGCAGAGGGCGCGCAGGAATTCCGACCAGCGGAAACGCGGCCCCTTCGGGAACCGCGTCCTACAAATCCGAGGGGATATATCGCGCAGCCTGATTAAGTTGATCCCGTATCAGCCTTTGCCGAGCGGTAGGCTATCTCCGTCAATCCAGCGGCCCTGAACCAGTTCCATCAGACTGGAGCGGCTGGCACCGACCGTTCCGGAACGGATCATCATATGAAGCAACTGGATGCCCTGTTCAAAAAGCTCCAGATTATCGCGAAAAAAGCCAGCAATTTTGCCGCACTCGGCAGGATCCCACAGGTTGTTCGTGGCAAAGGGAATGTCTTCAGGAATACGCAGGCCGGAACGTTGCAGTTCCACAACCCATTCATGCGAGTTTCCCAAAAGCACGTCGGGCTTGTTTTTCACCAACCACTGTTCGAACTTTCCGCAGTCCAACTCCAGCCCGTCTTTCAAAAACAGAATCGGAATGCGGTCAGCCACCGCTGTCTGCTGCTTGCAAACCAGTGCAGCGCCCATCCGCAAATTGGTAGAAGCCGATTCGGGGTAATCCGGAAGGATAATTCCAATTCGTCGATAGCCTTTCTGATGGATCGTGTGCCAGGCGGCCTGCATGCAGAAAAATTCATCGTGCATGATCACCGGACACTCCGGCTGATACGCCGAAAGCCCCAGGCTGACGGTGGCATATTTTTTTAGAACCGGAGCAATGTCAAACGGGACACTGGGCAGCAGCGAGAGAACCAGCCCTTTAATGCCTTGCGAATCCAACCGTTTAAGCAACCCCTTAAGGGTCGTGAATTCTGAAATGTCTTCGGCGATAAATGAATAGCCCAGATTAGCGGCGGCATTTTTATATTTCTGATACTGCTCCTTGGCCCGTGCCGCAAGAGGACTCTTACTATCATAAATAAACCCAATATTAAAGCTGTCCTGCGCCCGGCGTCCGCGCCAGCGGCGTTCGATGAGCAGGCTCATTCCCGGGTCTGGCCGATAGCCCAGCGTGTGCGCCACGGCCTGCACGTGGCTGCTGGTGGCCTTTGCTGTCGTTGGGTCATTGCGCAGGGCTCGGGAGGCAGTGGCCAATCCGACTTTGGCGGCGGCGGCCACATCCCGCAAGGTCACATGTTTTTTTTCTTCCATACAGGAACTTTGCAATGGATATTGTTTCAAGTAAAGCGGATTGAGCCTCAGCCTTGAACAGGATACCTGTTTAAACCTGAATTGTTAGGAGTTTAACGAATGTATAAATATGCCCCGACTCTACTCTCGCTCTACCTGATCTTCGCCGCAAATTTGTCCGCCTATACGATTGCCGCAGGACCCGACTGGCAGCCGATCGAAATGAAGTACACGGTCGAACCCGGCAGCGCACTGGATCTCTCCGCATGGGCTGACGTGCCGGCTGGTAAGTACGGAGCCGTCGTGGCCACCCCGGCGGGTCATTTTTCTTTTAAAAACCGTCCGGATAAAACGGTTCGGTTTTTCGGAGCGAATCTCTGCTTTAACGCCAACCTTCTCTCGAAACCCGATGCCGAGGCGCTGGCGCTCCGTTTCCGGCAAATGGGCTACAACACGCTTCGCATTCACCATTATGATGTGCTGGTGGCCGGCGGATGGCATCCGACGGACTATTCGATTAACCGCACGGTGGTCGACAAGCTCGACTATCTCTTTTACTGCATGAAAGAGCAGGGCATCTATATTGCCACCGATCTATTCACCATCCGGCGCATCAAGGCGGAGTCGCTGGCCGCCTACGATGTGGAAACCGATTTCGGAGGGTTCAAGGCTCTTGTGCCGCTGTTGCCGGCAGCGATGGACGAGTGGAAAAAATTCGCGCGGGATATGATGACGCATAAAAATCCCTACACCGGCCTGAGCTGGGCGGAGGATCCTGCGCTCTTTTCGATCAATCCGATTAACGAAGACACCCTCTACAATTCGTATAAGCAGAACAAACAGGTCGAGGCACTGGCTAATCGACTCTTTGATGAATGGTGTGAAGCAAACAACCACTCTTGCGACCCGGAAACCCGCAACAGTTTGTTTGTGCGTTTTCTGACCGAAAAGCATCTGGCGGCCGACCGCGAAATGGCCCGCTTCTTGAAGGAGGAGCTGGGGAGCAAGGCCCTTTTGAGCGGCAACAACTGGAAGACCTATGTCGCGCAAACCATTCTGCGCTCCGAATATGACTATGTGGATAATCACCGCTACTGGGATCATCCCGCATGGGTTGGCGGGGGTCCGACCTCGTATCCGATCCGTCTGCCGCAAAAGAATGCCGTTGAGAATTTAGCCTTTGTTCCGCGCGATCTTTTTCTGACGCGCGTAATCGACAAGCCGTTTGTTGTCAGCGAAATCAATTTTTGCGCCCCGAACCAGTGGCGTGGACAAAGCGGCCCACTGATCGGCGCCTATGCCGCGTTGCAGGGCTGGGACGGATTAATCCGCTTTAACTGGTATGACGGCGTTCTAGACGAACAGAAAAAGCCGCCGGTGATCCGCGGCTTCGATATGGTCAACGATCCAATTCACCAACTCGCGGAACTCATGGTCGGTTTTTTATGGAATCAGCGGCAGGTGCCAGAATTCGCGGAGGAGGCCGTCTACACCGTAACGGATGAAACCGCCTTTAAGACCACTCCAAACGGAACCCCGTTGGAATTTCCTAAGGACGCATCCCTGATGGGTTTAACCCGTCGTATCGGCAGTGTGTACGATGCCGACGGCGATGCAGAGGAACTCAATCAGCCGTTTTTGAATAACAAAGAGCAGACCACGTATCGCGTGGAGCAGGATGACTGCACGGTTGCCATTGAAAAGGCGGGCAATTTTTTGATCAGCACCCCGACCGGGATTGCGCTTTGCCTAGGAACCCGCTCGCTTGCTCCAGAATTTATCACCGAGTTCGAAGGCGACTCCACCGTATTTTGCGGCGCGCTCGATTTCCAACCTTTGGAAAAATCGGAACGGTTGCTGATTTTACATCTGAGTAATGTTTCCAACTCTGACGTGCGGATGAGCGATGAGATGCGCAAGCAGGAAAATATTGGAACTCTTCCGCTGCTCGTTAAACGTGCTTCGGCAACCTTTGCCATCCCGAACTGTTTTAATGCCAAAGAGATCAAAATCTATCGGCTGGATATGAGCGGCAAACGAATCGCCGAGATCCCTTTCGCCATCAGCCCGAAAAACAGCCGGATCGAATTTACCGCTCTAACCATTTCAAATGAAAATCAGACCGGTATGATCTACGAGATCGTCCGGACTAAATAAAAAGGCCGCCATGACATCGAAAAAAGCAGTTATCGCTCCTGAAGATCGGGTTCCTTTCTGGAAAAAAGTCGCCTATGGAGCGGGCGGCCCGGTCGACTGGTTAACGGTCGGACTGGCAACGTCCATGCTCTGGATGCCGGTGTTTAACATCGGCTACGGTATCCGCCCCGGCATTCTGGGACTGATTTTGGTGGTCTACCGGATCTGGGACGCCATTTCTGATCCGATCATGGGGAATCTTTCCGACAACACCCGCACCCGCTGGGGACGACGCCGTCCATACGTGTTCATCGGCGCGATCCTGACAGGTCTGCTCATGCCGCTGCTCTGGCGCCCGCCGACACAATGGGGTGAAAGCGGTATCATCATCTACGTCATTGTTCTCGGTCTGCTGATTTTTACCACGTTCACCATGTGGGGCATGCCCTACTACAGCCTGATGCTGGAAATGACCCCCAACTATGATGAACGTACCCGCTGTGCCGCCATCCGCACACTGTTCTCTCAATGCAGCGTACTGATCGGCGGCTGGGTGCTGGCCATTGCCGCCAGCAAACAGTTTGCAAACCCGGTCACAGGGGAGGCCGACATCGCCAACGGCATACGCACCGTCAGCCTCTGGCTGGCAGGGCTTGTCATCTGCCTCGGCGTTCTGCCTGCATTTTTTGTTAAAGAGCGTTACTACGAAAAAGAGTCCAAGAAACAGGAAAAAGTTCCCCTGATGAAGGGGCTCAAAGAAACCGTTTCTATCAAACCGCTATGGTTCCTGATCGGCATTGTCATTTGCCAGGTCGTGGGCATGGGAATTGCCGGAAAACTCGGTCAGTACATCAATATCTATTACATCAGCGGCGGCGAACTCGGCAAAGCCTCCATGCTCGAAGGGTGGAAAGCCTCCGTCGGATTCATTTCCGGTGTATGCGCCGTGTTCTTCTGGACGTGGGTCTGTGAACGGCTCGATAAAAAGTGGGCTTTGATGATCATCCTCGCCTCCGGCTTTGTCGGTGCGGCACTGAACTTCGTCTGCCTGAATCCGAAATATCCTTATCTGCAACTCATCCCTGGCATTTTCTTCGCTGGCGTCATTGGTGCGCTCTGGATGATCGTTCCCTCTATGCAGGCAGATATCGTTGACTTCGATGAGATCAAAACTAGAAAACGGCGCGAAGGCAGTATCAACTCGGTCTTTTCTTGGTTCTTAAAACTTGGCATGACGGCGGCGGTCGGCTTTTCTGGTTTTGTGCTGGAGTGGACTGGATTTGATGTCCACGCCGGAAAAATTCAGCCTGCGGAAGTCGTCCACAACATGCTGCTCTGGTACATCATGCTGCCGATCGTCTTCTGGTTCATCGCCATCCTCCTACTTTGGCGCTACCCGCTGACCCGCGGCACCATGCTGGATATCCGCAACCAGCTCGAAGCAAGGCGCGGCAAGGTATAGAAGCGTTAAGTTTGCTGGCGTTGCAAGGGGCGGATACACTTCCGCCCCTTTTTCTGCCTTCCAAATTGGATATGGTTTCATCAGCCTAAGATTCCGATAAAGCACCTTCCGTGTTAATCTGAGAACTGATGAGTATGAAAAAAACGATCCAGATCACTGCGCTTCTGCTCGCACTTTCCTTCCTAAGTGCAAAAGCAGAATTGCAGACCTATACCCTTCAAGATCTAACTTGGGTCGATTCCGGCAGCGCAGTCAGTTCCATGACCAACGGGACTCTTAAAATCACCGCCGGTAAAAACTCGCAGGTGACCGCCGCCTTACCGACACGCGAGACGCTCTCAGAAACAGGGAATCTTGTCTCTGTCTCATTTGGTATCACCGTTTCCGGTGCCCCGTTCGCTGACGACGGTAGCTCGTTCCGGGTCGGCTTCAATAACAGCGATCTGCATTACGCCTATTACATGGCCACGGAACCGGCCGGCGGAGCCAGTCAGGCTATTTTTGGAGAATCCGGCTCCCCTAATCTCGGGCGGTTTGACGTGCTGAGTCTGGGAACCACTACACGCACAGTCTGCTTCACTCTCAAAAAAACAGCTTTGGCCGCCGAGATCAATCTGTCGGCAACAGGCTCTCTGGTCAGCGAACCGGGGGGCGCGATAACCGTCGAACCCAATATTATTCCTGCTACCACAACGACCTTTAACGAACTTTACTTCTATTGTGCCGGAAGTCTATGGACCAACCGACAGACGATTACCCTCAGCAATCTGACTGTCAAAACTGTTTTATCAACATCACCCCCTCCGCCGCCGCCCGTTACAAACAGCACCTCCTACAATTTAGGGATATCCGCCCACTCCCTTTCCGGAACGATGGCGCTCGCGCAAAACGACCCCGATGGCGACGGCATCAATAATCTGATTGAGTTCGCAACCGGCAGTGACCCGAACCATATCAGCCCGAATTCAGTGACTGGACATTTTGACGGTACCGGTTCTTTTCTCGTCAGCTATTCACGGCACAAAGGCGGCTTCGGCACCAACAGCGCCAGCTACACCGTCAACGATCTTACCTATACGCTCGAATTTTGCAGTTCCCTGATTTCCAATATCTGGCAAAGCGGAACGGGACTGATCACAATGGTCGGCAGTCCGATTGCTGACACAAACGGCGTCACTGAAAACGTCTCATTACGGATCAACCGTTCGGAACCCACCGGGTTTGTGCGTCTAAAAATCCAATATGCCGGCAGTTTCCCGGTTGTCACCGAGCCCGTCCCTCTGGAAATGCTGGTAAACGGCGGATTTGAACTTGGCGATGTTAGCTGGAGCTCGGACGGACAGCACGTGATCGTCACCGATGTCGTGCACAGCGGCAATGCTTCATTGCAATATGTTGCAACAGACAGTTACGCCGGACTTCAAAGTATCCCGGTCATCGGCGGACGCAAATATCTTGTCAGCTTCTGGGTTAAAACCGCAACCAACTTTACCGGCACGGCTGGCATTTCGCTCAACTTCCGGGATATGGACGCGGTCAATCTCGGCTCCGTAACCGCTGGCGGCGTTCGGTACCCCGCCAGCACAGATTGGACGCAAGTCACTGCCACCGTGCAAATGCCCGCAACCGCGGTGCTGATGAAAATTCTGCTGGTGACTGGCGGAACCGGCCTCGCCTGGTACGACGACATTAGCGTGACGCCGTTTGAGTTTCCAGCCGATCCCCCAATTGCAGCGCCAGCCAATCCGCCGATCGCCGGAACCTGGACAG
>JBBQSL010000171.1:0-6770 GCA_038213895.1 Kiritimatiellales bacterium
GATTCTTTTTACAGGAAGCAGGTGCGCATCTTTTCCGCGTCGGCGGCGCACGGCTCTACGAAAAGCACGCCAACATCATCGTCGCCGACTCCGGTTGTACCGCTCAGGACGTTTGGGAGCTTTCCGAACAAATGATCGCCGCCGTTCAGAAGAAATTTGACATCACCCTCGTCCGCGAAGTCCGTTTTCTCGGGAAATTCGATTAGTGCATTTCTCAATTGAGGAACCGTGATGTGGCACGAAGAAAACCATCCCTGTATATCTTCGGGTGTAACCGCCTGGAAGGTCTGAATAATTGCCTACGATAACCCGTACGATATTCTCTCACTCGGCGAAGTGATGTTACGTCTGGCCCGTCTTTCGCTGTTCGTGGGTAAAAGTGCCCTGTTTGCTCGATTTCGGTTCAAAGGTCTGCCCCACATTTTTTCTTCAGCTCTTCGATGCGCGGCGGCGGCTGTTCCGGCAAGGTGAAGTTGAGCTGATGCAATAAGAGCTCAAGCTCTTTTTCCGGCTGGGTGTAACGGGGCAGAATCAGATTGCGTCCATCGGTGGTTGGAAGGTGTACGTCAATCATTTGCAGGGCTTTGAACTTTTCGATGGTCGCTCGGGACGTCAGGCCGGAGGTTTTGGTTTTTCAATACGTGGTGAAACTTCGTCGCCCTCCTTAACGCCCAGTGCTACCACCAGCTTTTAGTTTAGCGCCGTTTCGTTTTCCAGAAGTGGGAAATCCATCCCTATAAATTTCCAAAAATTGGGATTAGTTCCAAGCACCTGCACACGATTTACCTATTTTACTATTCAGAAAAACCGTACTGGACATCTGCTATGAGCCCCATATAATTTGCTTTTAAAACAAAAGGATCTGTTATGCGCCGTATTCTATTAGTATGTCTTATCTCGTTCTGTTCACTCGTTTCTCTTGCCGCCGTTCAACCCGCTGGCGTTTTCACCGATTATGCCGTTCTGCAACAAGGCGAACCCATTCGCATCTGGGGTTCTGCGGCACCGGGCGAAAAAGTTACCGTTAAATTTGCAGATCAAACCAAAGAAACGGTTGCAGATGAAAAAGGCCGCTGGATGGTGACACTCGAAAAAATGCCCGCCTGCGCAGAAGGCCGCACACTGATTTTCCAAGGATCGGAAACCGCACAGTCGGTCGAGCTAAAGAATGTACTCGTCGGCGAAGTTTGGCTGGCGGGTGGTCAATCCAATATGCAGACGACCATGAAATCCTACAGCAAAACGACCCAGCCGGATATCGACAGTGCCAATGACCCGCTGTTGCGCATGGTAACTATTGCCAATAAAACCTATAAGGAACAAAAATCAGCCTCGCCGCAGTGGCTTGAAAGCAACCCGAAAAATGTTCCCGGCTTTTCAGCCAGCGCCTATTACTTCGCCAAAAATCTGCGTGAAACGCTGAAAGTGCCAGTTGGTATCGTGGCCTGTTCAGTCGGCGGGACTCCGGCAGAAGCTTGGATGAGCCGTAAGACGCTGGAAGACAGTCCGGACTTGAAACGTATTCTTGACGGATACGATACCAACTACCGGAAAAATTTTAAAAGCGATGAGGAATATCTGAAACATACAGAGGAGTTCGCTACCGCGGCAAAAGAATACAGCCGTAAACAGGCTGCCAAGGAAACACCCAATCCCCGCCCCGTTGAAAAAATGGGTCCAAGAAATAAAAACCAGCCAACTGGCCTGCATGAAAACATGCTGACTCAAACGATTCCCTACACCGTCAAAGGGGTTATTTGGTATCAGGGCGAAAATAATGCCATCACGCAATCCAGCTTCCACTACCGCACCGTTTTTTCGGCGCTCATCAACGAATGGCGTGAAGAGTTTCGGAATAAAAAGCTGCCTTTTCTCTTTGTACAGCTCGCCACTTTTGGCCCCGCCTCTGACGAAACCCCCTACTGGCCGGAACTGCGCGACGCTCAGCTCTGGGTTGAAAAACAGATCGAAAACACCGGCATGATCGTCCTGACCGACGGCGGAGAAATTGACAACATCCACCCGCACAGCAAAGATAAAGTCGGCTACCGACTCTCGCTATTGGCCCGCAGCATGGTTTATGGCGAAAAGAAACTGCTCTGCCACGGCCCAGACCTAAAAAAAGCTAAAGTTGAAAAGAAAGGCATTGTGCTGTCTTTCAATAATAGCGGCTCCGGTCTGATCCTGAAACCCGAAGCGGTTAGCGCTTTTGAAATTTGCGCAGCCGATGGAAAGTACGTTCCCGCTAAAGCGGAGTTGGTTGACGGAAAAATTATTGTTTCCGCTGAAGGAATAACCAATCCACAGCATGTGCGTTACGGCTGGAAAAAATGGTTTGTCCCAACACTATTTAACGCTGAAGGCCTGCCAGCTTCGCCGTTTCGTACCGACGAGTTCCCAGCGGTTACCAAAGACCGTTACTACCTCGATGGAAAATAAACCCAGCCTTCGCCGCTACATGAATTTATAAACCGTCTGCGACCGGAAGGCTTTCCCCGGTTGCAGAATGGTATTCGGGAATTGCGGCTGATTCGGTGAATCGGGATAATGCTGGGTTTCAAGACAAAACCCTCCACGGCGAATATAATGACAGCCGCCCTTCCCTTTTAGCGTACCATCTAAAAAATTTCCGGTGTAAAGTTGTACGCCTGGTTCCGTGGTGTAAACCTCCATGATGCGGCCGCTGATCGGATCTTCTACACGAGCACAAAAGCTAAGTTCGTTTGGAACGTTTTTGTTTAGACAAAAATTATGGTCATAGCCATTACCAAACTGGATCTGCTCGTGCTCGGCATCCATCCGTTCACCGATGACATGCGGCTTACAAAAATCAAACGGTGTTCCGGCCACTGGAGCCTCTTTGCCGTACGGAATCGCGGTTTCATCGACCGGTAAAAAAGTGTCGGCATTGATCTCTAACACGTGTCCGATACACGTTCCGGCATCATGTCCCGCGAGATTGAAGTAAGAATGATTGGTCATGTTATACGGTGTTGCTTTAGTAGTTTCGGCCACATAATCAATTTTTAGTTCATTAGTAGCAGTCAGCGTGTAGGTCATCACCGTTGTAACTTGGCCGGGAAACCCCTCTTCTCCATCCGCGCTGACATAGCTCATGCGGACTGCGTTCTGCGCTTCGAGAACTTCCGTAACCCAGACGACCTTGTCGAATCCACGCAATCCGCCATGGAGCGCATGCGGGCCATTATTTTCTGCCAATTTATATTCCTTGCCGCCAAGCATAAATTTTCCGGCGTTGATACGATTAGCGAAGCGGCCCACGGCACAGCCGAAATAGGGCGTGGCCTGTACATACTCTCTGGCCGTATCGTGACCGAGAACAATATCCGTCAACGTTCCATTACGATCCGGAACCTCCAGCGAAAGAATGGTTCCCCCGTGATTCATAATACGGATGCGAAGTCCGCTTGAATTGGTCAGCGTGTATAAATCAACTGCCGCCCCAAACTGATTTTTACCAAAAGCTGTTTTTTGAACTCTCATATCGTTCCTTTTTTTGTTCGTGCATTTATATCTGCTTTCAATATGCTTCGCGTGTGAATAAATACAGTCTTATTTTAGTGATAGCACTCTGTGCGGGGCTCAACAGTGTGGCGCAGGATGCTGGTTCGCGGTTCGATTTCAATGCACTTAAAAACCGGGCACAAAATCTGGCCGCCGCGCCTTATCAGGCTCCCGACCGAACCCTACCAGACGAGTTAAGCAGGCTCAACTACGATGATATGCGCAACATACGTTTTGACCCAAAATCTGCCATCTGGCGCATGGAACGGTTGCCATTCCAACTTCAGTTTGTGCATCGTGGCGGCCCTCAAACCGGACATATAACGGTCAATACCGTTGAAAACGGTCAGGTCGAACCAATCCCTTTCTCTAAAAGCCTCTTCAACTATTCGCAAGCGAAAATCAACGGCCGCCTTCCAGACGATCTCGGCTTCAATGGCTTTCGTATTCATTATCCAATTAACAGCATGGAATATCTAGACGAAGTCGTCGCCTTTCAAGGGGCCTCCTACTTCCGGGCGGTTGGCAAAGGGCTTCACTACGGACTGTCCGCGCGCGGGTTAGCCATTAATGTCGTCGGTAAGACCCCTGAAGAATTTCCTGATTTTATCGAATACTGGATTGAAAAACCAAACAACCGAGCGGATCGCTTAAAAATATACGCCTTACTGAACAGCCCAAGCGTGGCTGGTGCCTATGAAATGCTGCTCATTCCGGGCATGGATACGGTTATGGATATCAAGACCGCCCTTTTTGCCCGCCAGCCCGTGGAGGGCGTCGGACTAGCCCCTCTGACCAGTATGTTCTGGTTCGGCGAACACTCGATTTTCCGCCATAAAGATTTCCGCCCCGAAGTACACGATTCTGACGGGTTGCTCATTCATACCGGTGCCGACGAATGGCTATGGCGTCCACTTTCGAATGAAGGTAGGATGAAAGTTTCGTGTTTTGCCGACACCAATCCGCGCGGCTACGGCCTCTTCCAGCGCGACCGCAATTTTGCAAACTACGAAGATCTCGAAACCTTCTATCACAACCGGCCAAGTGCTTGGATCGAGCCCGGTCCGGGCTGGGGCCGTGGAGAAATCCGGCTCGTAGAACTCCCGAGTGGAACGGAATATGCCGATAATATGGTCGCCTTCTGGACCCCTCAGGAGCCACTTACACCAGAACACCCGCTTGAATATTCGTACCGTTTACACTGGTTTGCCGAAGACGCCACCCTGCCGCCGTTAGCGCGGGCTCTGTCCACACGAGTCGGCGAAGCCGCAGAATATCTAGGATCTAAAAAATTCGTTCTCGATTTTAGCAATGCACCAGGTTTAGACCGAAACAATCCGGACAGTGTTACGCCGGTGATCTCTGTCTCCAACGGCAACCTGAAGGGCAAACACCTTCAGCGCAACGATCTGGGTAATGCTTGGCGCGTCTTTTTTGACGTAGAGCCAGCTGATCGCACCCAACCCGTCGAAATGCGCTGTTTTCTTCAATCAGGCGGACTGCCTCGGAGTGAAACGTGGACTTACTTTTGGAACCCATAGAACCCTTTGTTCCGACGTGGGGTAGCCCCGAGGAATGGAACAGCGCCTACGAAAAACTTGAGAGCTACCTACGGGCTCACGAGGTGGATAGCCATTTACATCGGGCACATATAACCACGATGATCCTGCGCCGCGTCAGCCGCCACTGGCAGGGACAGGCTCCAACGGCGCCGCTGGCAACCCTGGCCATCGAAGAAGCCAACAGTCTGCTTAACGAATGGTTCACCCGCATCATGGATTTGCCCGCCGAAACCGATACAAACTTCACCACCGCTGACGGCCGCGTCGCTTTGTTCCTCTGCGATGGCCCCCTGCGCTGGCCGTACGCCTTTCTAGCCGCCCAACAAATCCCAGATGATCTTAAAACCGCTATGCGCAGCAGTCTGATGCGGGCCGGCCCTGAATTACAGGTCAGCAATATGGTGCCGCGTCCGATTGACCTAGGCCTGATTCCAGAATTTGCCGATGATGCAATGGGTACATTGAACCGTATGCCCACCATCAAAGCCCTGATCGGGTGGCTGATTTTTATAACGATTCTAACTTATCTTTTCTGGACGACACGATGACGGCTGTAAAACTTCTATCAGGCGCGCAAAAAGCCCGGCGGCGAACCCTCTTCTTTTCGCTGGTTTTGCTCCTCACGACACTGGCTACCTGGGTCATGGCAGACATCCTTTGGCGCGGTGGCATGAACAGTTGCGAAGTCGCCATTCTGATTCTGTTCGCGATCCTCTTAACCCCGGTCTCGTTCGGAATCGTTCAGGCCCTGACCGGCTTTGTGATTCTATGGCGGCGCAAAGATTCCGCCCGCCTGCTTGCCCTGCTTGAAAACTCAGAAACTCCGATAGAACTTCCCGTTACCGCCGTCGTACTGCCCATATTCAATGAAGATGTCAGCCGGGTTTATGAAGGCCTGCGAGCCATCTACCGCTCCGTTGAAAAAACCGGCCATCTGCCCCATTTTGACTTCTTTATCCTCAGCGATTCCAATGATCCCAACAAATGGATCGAAGAGGAAATGGCTTGGGCTGAACTTTGCAAACAGGTTCACGGCTTTGGACGCATCTTCTACCGCAAACGTAAAATCGCTTTGAACCGGAAAAGCGGAAACATCAGCGACTTCTGTCGACGCTGGGGCAGTAAATACCGCTACATGGTCATCCTCGATGCCGACAGTGTCATGAGTGGCGACTGCCTCGTAAAGCTGGCCCAACTCATGGAACTGCACCCGCAATCTGGGATCATTCAAGCGGCTCCGGTTCAGGCCATGAGCGAAAGTTTATTCGGTCGTTTCATGCAGTTTGCAGGCACCCTTTACGGCCCTATTTTTCAAGCCGGACTCAATTTCTGGCAGGCCGACGAGGGTAACTACTGGGGGCATAACGCCATTATCCGGCTGGCACCTTTCATCGAACACTGTGCCCTGCCCGATTTACCAGCCAGCAAAATACCCCGCGCCAAGTACATGAGCCACGACTACGTCGAAGCCGCCCTGATGCGCCGCGCTGGCTACGAAGTCTGGCTAGCCTACGGTCTAGGCGGCAGCTACGAAGGCGGCCCACCGACCCTCACCGATATGGCTAAACGCGACCGGCGCTGGTGTAGAGGAAACTTTCAGCACAGCTGGCTCATGCTATCACCTCATGTCCGTCCGATCAATCGCCTGCACCTCGCACTCGGCGTTATGAGCTACCTCTCGTC
>JBBQSL010000172.1:0-6744 GCA_038213895.1 Kiritimatiellales bacterium
AAAACAAGGAGCAAAAAGGAAGCCGCCTAATCAGCGGAACGGAGGGGTATTTTGTGTTTGACCGGGACCTCTAATGGGTGACCCCTTTTTTTGGTCTATTCCATAAAAATCTAACTGGATGGAAGCTGGAATTTCATGGCCTTCGCGGGGATGCCGCAGACGGTCGAATGATCCGCCAGCGATTTGGTTACCACGCTACCCATGCCGACAGTGCAACAGGCTCCGATGGTGAGTCCCTGACGTATAACACTTTTTGCGCCAATAAAACTTTCCGTGCCAATGGTGACACTGCCGGTCAGGCAGGCTCCGCTGGCAATGTGCGCGTGGTCGGCAACCCGTGTGTGGTGCTCAATGATTGCCCCGCTGTTGACAATGGTGTTAGTGCCAATCTGCGCTTCCGGGCCGATGATACATCCGGCCAGCAGCTGGGCTCCTGGCGCAACCGATGCGGTCGGCGATACAATGGCGGAAGGGTGTTTCAGGGTGAGCGGCTTCAAGCCGATTTGAAAGGCTTTATCGAAAATCTGGCGGCGTCGCGGGGTGTAGCCGGTTGATCCGATTCCCAGGATAAAGTGAGTAACCCCCATTTCATATAAACGCGGTAGGCGGTCATCGTTTCCAAGAATTTTCAGTCCGTATCGCTCGGTTCCTTCATCCAGATTATCCAGCAGGCCGCAGAGGGTTGCGCAGTGGGTGAGTTTTATAATATCCATCAGCGCGCAGGCATGGCCTCCACCTCCGATAAGTATAGTAACGGGTTTTTTCATGAGCACTCTCAGAATGAATGGACTGGTTGTATGAGCACTTTATTTAGCATGTGAAATGCCGTGGCATCTGTCCTGCTTTCTTGTATTACTCAATGCGTCAAATCTTCAGATTTTCTTTAAAAATTCGGCGGGGTAGCAAATTTTATGAGGTAAGGCAGTGAATATGGATTCCGATAGTACTGAGCGGATGCGGCGCATTTTAAGACACCGGTTGCTGAATATCGCAGCGGGAATTAAAGCGGCGGCCACGTTTCTGGAATCGCAGGACGATGACGGCCTCAGTCGCCGCGATCGCGAATATTTCCCGTTAATCCGCAATGAGTGCGACGGCATCTGCGCGATTGTTGAGCAAATGGATCAGATGTTCGGCCCAGTTCTGGATCATGATACGGTGCCGCTGCAGGACGCGTTGTTGGCCGGGATGTCTGCGGTGCGCGAAGCATTGCCGATGGCAGAGGTGGTCTTTGAGACAGAATCCGGTGCCAGAACACAGCGGGTCTGCCTGACCGTTGCGGTAACGGCTCTGCGGGAAGCTGTTAAAAATGGCTGGCAGGCTTCGTCAAAAACGGTATTTGTGACGGCCTGTGTGCAGAGAAAAAACATCCTGTTGCGCATTATTGATCAGGGCCCCGGTTTTTCTGATGAGGGAAAAAAACTGGCGTTTGAACCCTTTTATACGACAAAGCCGCGCAGTCTGGGTCTGGGTCTGTCGATCGTGCGCAAACAGGTGGTCGAACTCGGCGGAAGCGTTTCGCTAGGCCGTGAGACGCGCGGAAATTATGTACAATTTAACCTGCCGTATTTGGCATAACACAATTTAAAGGGTCTGTTTATGACTAAAAACGCAGCGTTTGAAAATTTTAAAGTTCTGGTAATCGAAGATGATGTTCTTTTGCGGCGTGCATTGTATGACAATTTAATCACATGGGGCTGTGATGTCCTGGCCGCGGACACGCTGGTCGATGCCCGGCGACTTCTGGCGGCCCAGTCTTTTGATGTGATGATTTGTGATATGTGCTTACCGGACGGCGACGGATTGGAACTGGTCAAAGAACAACGGGAAGCCGTTCAGCACATGGCCGTGGTGGTCATGACGGCTTATGCCGATATCAAAACGGCAGTGAAGGCCATGAAATATGGCGCCGTGGATTATTTGTCGAAACCGTTTGACGACAATCAATTGCTGACGGTTCTTCGGGATATTGACCAGCGGCGGCGCAAAGTCGGTTCCGTAAGTTTGCCGGCAGACAAATCCATGGTGGAATTTGAAGGTCTCGTATGGTTCGACCAGATGATCGGCACGGCCGCGATGGCGGATATTTTTGCCATGGCAGATCGTGTCGCAAAATGCGACACGACCGTTTTGCTGCTGGGAGAGAGCGGTTCCGGGAAGGGCATGCTCTCCAAAGCGATTCATCAGCGCAGCCTCCGGTCGCAAAAACCGTTTGTCGAAATCAATTGTTCAGCCATTCCAGAACAGTTGCTGGAAAGCGAATTGTTTGGATACGAAAAGGGCGCTTTTACGGATGCGAAGACGCCGAAGACCGGCCTGTTTGAAGCGGCGGATGGTGGCACCATATTTCTGGATGAGGTCGGTGACATGCCGCTGACCCTGCAGTCCAAGATTCTTAAAGTTCTGGAGGATAGAAGCTTTCGGCGCCTGGGCGCATTAAAGCCAACTCTGGTGGATGTGCGGGTTATCGCGGCGACGAATCGTGATTTGAAGCGACTGTCGGCGGAAGGCAAGTTCCGGGAGGATCTTTATTATCGGCTGTCGGTGGTGCCGATCACTGCACCGCCGCTTAGAAAACATCCGAAGAGTATTGAACCTCTGGCACACTATTTTCTACGGTTGCTGTCAACGAAAATGGGGCGCTCCATGACGGGCTTCGAACCGAAAGCGATGCGGACTTTGCTGGCCTATTCATGGCCTGGAAATGTGCGCGAGCTGCGCAATGTGATTGAACGGGGAGTAATTTTGAGTTCCGGTTCGGTCGTTGAAGCTTTGGCGCTGGGAGTTTCGTTGATTACCTCTATGGAGATGCCTGATGCGGAGCCGGAATTCATTGAAAACCTAGATCTGCCGCCGGCTTCTTTGACGCCTGCGGCGGCTGCCTGTTCCGATTTCCAAACTCTGGAAGAAGTGGAACGGCAACACATCGTCAAAGTTCTTGAGGAAGTGGGCGGCAACCGCAGCAAAGCGGCGGAGGTTCTCCGGATCCATCGCACCACACTCTACAAAAAAATTGAGGCCTACCAGATCACCTGATCTCCATGGCATCGGCACTGCTTAATTTGCCTGATGCGTTGTGCAGTCTGTAAGGATACGGCTTTAAAACCGATCACGCTGCATCGGAACGGTTTTCTCAACGCGGGAAAACACAAAATAAAGGGGCGGTCATGGTCGAAGCGGGTTGTGAACTTCATGAAATCGGAACAATGACGCTGCAGGGGCTTGATGCGTCTCATCAGGCACTGGATCAGCTGAAGGCGGATTGCCGCCGTGCCGCCGAATCCGTTGTACGCGATCTGGCCGCAGGCGCAATACAGGTCATCGACACGGCGCAGTGGATTCATGACTTTCTGGTTTTCGAACAGGAAATCGTCAATCTGTTCGCAATCGACTCGACGTCGGTATCCGTCGGATCCGATACGCTGAAACAGGCCGAGACCGACATGGAGGAACTCCTTAAGTCCTTCGATGCGTGCCTTGAGAACATGGATGTGATTGGCGTTTCTGAACTGTTGAGCGGGCCTGTACCGGCACTGTTGACCCGGTTCCAGAATTTGCTGGTTGTTTTACGGGCGCAGATTCATGACAGCGCCAACGGATAGCCGGAACACCGTTATGTTGTGCGAAGCCTTACAGCAGTGGGCAGAACAGACTCCGCATCCTGCGGAGCTATTGATGCTCTATGGCGGAATGACCGCACGGGATGTCGAATGGCTTTTGTTTCGGCGGACTCCGACCAGCCGCATCTTCTGGATGGAACAAACCCTTCCGCCGCTCACGCCTGCGTTGGAGGCGGCGATCGGTGCCGGAGATCTGGTTGCAACGCCCATCAACGAACAGGCCACCGCTCAGTTCTTTGCCATCTTTAATCCCAAGGCCGACCTGGCTTTTGTACTGCTCAATGCGAAGGCGGCACCCGAACCGGAACAGATCCTGTGCGAAGAATTTCTGCGCAGTGTGCATGAACAGCTGCGCATGGATGTCTTTAACGCCGGCACGCTCGTCACCAAAGGCCCGCTGTGGCAGAACAACACCCTACAGAACCTGCCGCATATTCTGCGCAACCCCGGCGTCAGTGTGTTAGCGGACTGTTTCACGGGCCGCCCGGCGGTCGTCGCCGGTGCCGGACCCTCCCTGACCGCGGCCATTCCGTATCTGAAAACTGTGCGGGATCAGATTGTTCTCATTTCAACCGGAACCGCGCTCGCGCCGTTGCGGCAGGCCGGAATCCGTCCCGATCTCGTGATTGCGGTGGACGGCAGCCCGCTCATCGGAAAGCAATTCAAGCAGCCGTGCGACGACCTTTACTTAGTCGGTTCAACGCTGGTGTATCCGGGGATTCCCGGCCTATTCAAAGGGCTCTTTTTCAGCCTGCTCGACTTCAGTCCCATCGACCAGTGGGTCAAGCAGATCAGTGCGGTGGACGGGCGACTCTCGGCGGGCGGAACTGTCACCGCCTGCGGCATGGATCTGGCGGTCACCATGGGCTGCAACCCGGTCGTCGCGGTCGGTCTCGATCTCGCGTACGGCACCGACGGCGACTCGCACGCCGACGGCACCATGTATCACGGCGTTAAACAATCGCGCAACGCGCTCATTCCCGTGCCCGGCAACTGGCAGGAAGAGGTTTATACCACCCGGCAGTTCAGCTGCTACATCCAACTGGTAAAACAATACGTGGAATCGCGCTCCGGCACACAATTTATCAACGTCACCGATGGCGGTGCCCGCATCGGCGGAATGGACCTTCAGCCGACCGTCTATCTGGAAGGCCCGTTCGGCGAAGCCTTTGATGCGCGACGGATCATCGAGGAACTTCATCGAACCCATCTGCCGGAAGAACCCGAAGCCGCCGAAAACAATCTGAGAGAAATCGCCGACTATCTGGACTCGGTGCAGAACAGTTGCCGCGATGGTGCCATGGCCAGCAACCGACTGTTACTGATGCAGCGGTGCCCCGCGCGGATCCATCCGGATGAAATGCGCGCATGCCTGCGGATAATCAACGAGGCCGATGCCGTACTGGAAAAATCGGGCGAAGGTGAATATGACTTCCTCAAAATGAGCCTCTGGCCAGTGGCCTATGAACTGGCCTCCAAGCCGCAGGAAGGCGAGCGGCACTACAGCGAAAGCGAACGCAATCTCAGCCGCTCACGGAAATTTTATGAACAGACCGCCGGGGCGGCGAAATGGACGCGGCAACTGGTGCTGCGCGCCTGTTGCGCTCCCGTGCGGAACGAGGAGCCGGACAGTTTAATCACTACGACAGGAGAACACAATGGCTGAAATTAATCCCTACCAAGCAACCGCAGTCAAAACGGCAACGCCCGTGGAGCTGGTGTTGATGGTTTACGATGAGTGCATTAACTCGCTGCGAAACGCGGAAAAAGCCTTTCAGATTACTGGGCCCGAGCGCATTGAAAAGATCGGCAACAATCTGCTGCACGCACAGGATGCCATCACTGAGCTGTCGCTGTCGCTCGATATGGAGCAGGGTGGCGAGATCGCCGAAAACCTCAGCCGGTTATATGACTTCATGACGCACCACCTCAGCGAGGCCAACACGAAAAAAGAAATCAAACCCGTTCATGACGTACGCGAAATGATGCAGGATCTGCGCGACACCTGGGCTCAGGTGGCCAAACAGGTCGGCGGGCAGCATGCGCCGACCGCGCCTCGTTCCGGACGCATCAGCATTGCCGGCTAGGAACGCGCCATGGACTGGATAGATCAATATCAGCAAGTGGAAACCCGGATGGAGGAATCCTTCCAAAAAAACCGCTTTGACACCTTCACCCAGCTGATGTCTGAGCGACTTAAAATTCTGCGAACTGGAGCAAACTCTTCGGATCGAACGGGATTTCTTGCGACTGCAAAACCGCAGACGGAACAGTGGATCATCCGTCTGACCGACCGGATTCAGGAAGAGAAGGTTCGCCGGAAACAGACGCAGGCCCTAACCGGCGGCTACCGCCGGGCACCCCGTTCCGGAAAGGTCATCAACAAAACCTATTAAACGTCCCGCCCGCCGGATGGCGTTTCCAAACCCATTGGAAAAAAGCTTTGCAACGTTCGGAAGATTTTCACCACGGAACACACTGAATACACGGAATAAGGTGGGGCGCGATCTCCAAAGACCCTCGAAACTTCGGGGCGAGGGAGCCGAGCGGTGTGGGAGCGGTGTGGGGAGTTTTGCCACGAGAGAACGTAAGGAACACAAAGGGAATCTCCGTCCGCTGTCTTCCTACCTTTGATCTCTGACCTCAGACCTCCGTCCTCTGTCTTCCGATCTCTGACCTTTGATCTCTGATTTCAGATCTCTGGATCTCTGTCTTCTTTCCTTCCGCCTTTCTTTAAAATCCCGTAGTATCACCGCAGTTTTTCGGGGGGTGAGTCGGCGGATGACAAGAAAAGCGTTCTAACCCCGTGGATGACCCCGCAAAAGGGATGCAGCGGTCAAGTGAAGGAATTCTATGGGAGTTGAAAAGCCAAATGACAACCTGAGATGAACGAAGTCGAAAGTGCTTTTGGTATTCCCCAAAAGAAGAGACCGACAGGGAATGGCAATTAGGCGGACGGACTCCTTCGACTTGGAAAAAGAGGGCGTAGGATGTTTGCAAATTTCTACACTGACACCTTTTGCTGCCATACTTTTTGATCCATTTGACCACCGTTTCCGAACCTCGGATACCATACGCCTGCTGCGCCTTGTACGCCGAGGAGAACTTCCCTCGGGCGATTTCG
>JBBQSL010000173.1:0-6714 GCA_038213895.1 Kiritimatiellales bacterium
GCGTGCGTGCGGACGGCTCGGCGAGCCTTCCCTACCGACGGAACGGGATATTAGGTAGGGCGTGTTCGCCGAACGCGCCGCACGGTGGAATGGCACTCCTGCTCAGTCGGCTTGGCGTGCGTGCGGACGGCTCGGCGAGCCATCCCTACCGACGGAACGGGATATTAGGTAGGGCGTGTTCGCCGAACGCGCCGCACGGTGGAATGGCTCTCCTGCTCAGTCGGTTTAGCGTGCGTGCGGACGGTTCGGTGAGCCATCCCTACCGACGGAATGGGATATTAGGTAGGGCGCGTTCGCCGAACGCGCCGCACGGTGGAACGGCACTCCTGCTCAGTCGGCTTGGCGTGCGTGCGGACGGTTCGGTGAGCCATCCCTACCGCTTTTTCTTCGCGTATTGGCTTCTTGCGGTCAACATCTACCCCGATTTTATTATGCGTAAACATCCCGTCTTTTATGAGCGCTTTATTCTGCAATTAGAGCATTTAACGAATGAGGCGTCGTTCGTTCGCGTGTAGGACGCGCTTCCCGTATTCGGGGGCGCGTTACGGGAACAGGCCCTCTGAATACAGAGAAGCCCGTCCTACAAAACCACAAAATACAACATTTCAACCGTTACCTGCCCTAACTGCCTAATACAGACTTAACAGGGCCTATTTCCCAACAAAATAATTGGCGACAAAATCATAATAAATTCTCTCATATCCGGCTGTTAGGAATAATTTTGTCGTCCATGATTTTGTCAAAATTCTTGATTGCCACTGTGAGTCACGTTCCACGTGACAACGTGGTCATGGGACGGCTTTGCCGCGCTAAGTTAATTCGCGGTTCTATTTTTTTATTTAGGATTATTGAACAGTTTTGTCCCCGGTTTACTCCTGGCGCGGAAATTTTGTATGTTGGCGATACCAAAGAAAAACTTTCTTTTTGCGATACAAAACGGATGAAGGAACTCGGGTGCAAGATTGATGAGCACGGTAAGATGCCCGATGTCATAGTTTTCTATCCTGAGAAGAAATGGCTTGTTCTGGTCGAATCCGTCACCAGTCACGGGCCGGTTGACGCCAAACGGCACGCCGAATTAGCGAGGCTCTTTTCTTCTGTTAAATTGGGGTTGGTTTATGTGACGGCATTTCCAGATCGGAGCCTCATGGCTCGTTATTTAGGCGTGATCTTGTGGGAGACAGAAGTATGGGTTGCTGATGCACCCGACCATCTTATTCATTTTAATGGGGACCGATTTCTCGGCCCCTATAAATAAGTACGCCGAGAATCCAAGTCTAGATGACTACCGCAGGGCGTCCATATAAAGCCGGAAAGTTTCGCTGGATTTACTAAAGTGGCCGATGCTATACTTGTTCAGGGTCTAATCTAAAAAACCCGAACAGCATTGTACACGAAAGGGGGCTTCGGCCCCCTTTTTTGTTTGGCTAGTGTTGCAAATGCTGCTTTTGCAGTTCCCGCATTCTTTCGAGTCGTTCTTTGGCGGCGGCTCTCCGTTTGGCCGGCATGGATTTCATCGGTCGTTCATTTGGAAGCAGTTCGCCGCCGACAATCGAGGCCCCGCCGTCCACGTACAGCGTTTGTCCGGTAATTTTTTTGGAGCCTTCGCCCAGCAGGAAGACAACGGCATTGGCCACTTCTTTTTTGTCGTGGACGACATCCCACGGTAGCGGGCTCATTTTTTTCCAAACGCGCGCTAGATGGGCGAAGTGCGGAATAGATTTGGCGGCTTTGGTTGCCAGCGGTCCGGCAGAGACCGCATTGACGCGGACGTGTTCGCGGCCGTATTCACGAGCCAGTGCTCGCACCAGTGCTTCGAGGGCCGCTTTGTTGACACCCATCCAGTTATAAAAGGGGAAGGCGACTTGTGAGGCGAACGAGAGGGTGACAATCGAGCCGCCTTTGGGCATGTGTTCCTGTGCGAATTGTGAAACGGTGGCCAGCGAGGCGCAGCTGATATGGAACCCCTGTTTAACATCCTCTATCGCATCGGTGTAAATATGATCGCCAAGACAGGTCTTGGGATTGGCGAAGCCGATCGAATGCACGATGCCGTCCAGTTTGCCTATTTTACTGAAGAGGTCGCGGACTTCGCTTTCAATGGTGACTTCGCAGTAGCGAATATCCATTGAATCTTTCTCTTCCTGCGAGATATCGGTGCAACCGCGGTCGAAGAAGATTTTTTTCAAGCGCTCGTTTTGCACGGTGTAAATGACTTTACCGCCCAGCTCTTCAATCATTTTGCCAGTGGCGTAGGCGATGGAGTCGGTGTTAAGCAGGCCCATCACTACATAAGTTCCGCCTTTTTTAATCATACGGGAGTCCTTTCGTAAAAGAGTTAATACGCGCGAAAGCGCGGGACAATGCCAGACTTTGCGCTGGAAAAAAGCTTTTTATGCGTTAAAAACCGGCGCGCAGGAACGGGAAAAAGCGCACGGGGCTTTCTTTCACAGTGTTTACTAGACCGATTTGTACGCCGTAGAGCCGTTCACACTGATTAATCAGACCAATCTGTACTCCTTGAACGAAGCGGGCGTGGTTATAGCCGAGGGCGAACTGCACCCCCTGAGCATCTTCTAAAACCATGTTCCAGAGACCGGCCAATTCTACGCCATTCAGTGATCCGGCTGAGGTGGTGATGCCGGCCAGTTGCAGGCCTCGCGATTCGCCGACCACATTCGCGGCTACGCCGGAAAACTGTACGCCCTTCATTTCACCGGAATCGGCCAATATGAGAGCACCTTGCAGAACTCCTCCGGTATTGATTTCGGACTTAGCCATTAGTCCGCCGAGCTGAACGCCGGTGGTTTCTTTGGCTCTGGCGGTCAGTCCGCCGAACTGAATACCCCGGGTGTAGCGCGATTCGGTGAACAGAATCCCCATTTGTATCCCTCTGGCGTACCACTGGGCTTCGGTGAAAACACCGCCGAACTGAATACCGGACAGATTTTCCGACCGTGCTTCGTAAAGCCCAGCCTGAAATCCCTTAGTCCAGCCTTTATCGGTTTCCGATTCTGCTACAGCGGATACCCCGCCAATCTGAAACCCATTGACTTCGCGGGCCTTGCCGAGCAGTCCGGTTAGCTGCATACCGTAGATATCTTCGGCATCGGAGGTAATGGTAGCGAATTGAAACCCTCCGACGCGTTTAGTTTCGGTATTCCACAGGGAGAGCTGAATCCCGCCGAAATCGTGCGTTTCGTTGCGATAAATAGCCATTTGCAATCCATTGGCTTCTTCCGAAACGTTCCAGAAACCGAGATCCAGCCCGTGCATGTAACGGTTTTGGACAAAAAAGCAATTCAGACGCAGGCCGTGTACACCATACTCTTTTGGATAGAGGCAATGATATTCATCAACCCCCAGTTGCAACGGGGTGCTGACGTGCGTGATTGATTTTTCCAGCGGCAGGGCTGCAAAGACCGCGCCTGCCGACAACGAAAGAAGGAGAGCGAGTTTCTTTTTCATAAGGTTTCTTTACCACGAAAGCCTTTGCAGATAAAGGCAGAAATGCGATTCAACCCATGGCTGGTTTTGAAACGGCTTGGAAGAAAAATAGTTGAGTGCTCTGGATGTTTTCAAGTTGCTGCAGTAGAATGCCGAGATGATTGGGATTTCAAAACTCTATTGCGGAACCGTCGAACCATCCGATGTGCTGCGCTACGGGCGGCAGGCAAAGGAGTTGCCTAGTCACTTGCTACAATTTTCAAAAGACAAAAAGCCGGTGGTGGTCTGGAACTGTACAAAGGCCTGTAATTTGCGCTGTATCCATTGCTATGCTCATGCCGACGGGTGTTGCGCTGACAAAGAACTTTCATTTACTGAAGGGCTGGCCCTGATCGATGATTTGGCAACCTTCGGTTCGCCGGTTATTCTCTTTTCTGGCGGCGAACCGCTTTGCCGTGCCGATCTGCCAGAACTGGCGGAGTATGCGGTATCCAAAGGACTGCGGGCGGTAATTTCTACCAATGGAACCCTTATTAACGACGCCGTTGCACAGCGGCTGAAAGCCATCGGCCTGTCGTATGTCGGCGTCAGCCTCGATGGAATGCGCGCAATAAACGACAAGTTCCGGGGTGTAGCAGGCGCATTTGACAAAGCACTCGAAGGAATTCGTGCCTGCAAACGAGCCGGCATTAAAGTTGGACTGCGCTACACCATCACCAAACACAATCTATCTGATCTCCCCGCCGTTTTCCAATTATTGGAAGACGAAAACATCCCACGCGTCTGCTTCTATCACCTCGTTTATACTGGACGCGGCGAAGAAATAGCCGCTGCCGACCTTTCACATGAAGAAGCCCGTCGAACGGTGGATTTTATCATCGACCGCACAGCGGATTTCCACCGACGTGGACTGCCCAAAGAAGTGCTGACCGTCGATAATCACTGTGATGGATTTTATCTTTACATGCGGTTGCTCAAAGATGGTCGCGTCGAAGACGCCGCCCGCGTGATGGAACTGCTTAAAATGAATGGCGGCAACAGCACCGGACATGGAATCGGCTGCGTCAGTTGGGACGGCACGGTTTATCCGGATCAATTTTTGCGGCATCATTCGCAAGGTTCTGTGCGGGAACGCCCGTTCAGCGCAATCTGGACTGATCCAAACAACGCGGTTCTTATGGCGCTGAAAAACAAAAAGGCGCATGTCACCGGCAAATGCCGCACCTGCCGGTTCCTTGACGTCTGCGGTGGGAATTTCCGTGCCCGCGGCGAAGCCGTCAGTGGAAACTTCTGGGGTGTCGATCCGGCGTGTTATTTAACGGCTGATGAAATCAGCGAGTAGAGTTTCGAGTTGGGGAGTTTCGAGTTTCGAGTTGAGGGAGTTTTCCGTCCCGGTGGATCTGCCGAAGGCATGACGGGTTTCAAGAATTTCGAGTTGAGGCTGGAGAAAGGATTAGTGATATGAAGATTGATCGGTTTGAAGATATTGAAGCGTGGAAACTGGATCGCCAGTTGACAAATAAATGTATGCCATAACTCGAAACTCTCTCCCCATGAACTCGAAACTCGTCATGCCTTCGGCAGATCCGCCGGGGCGGAAAACTTCCCCAACGCGAATCTCCCCCCGAATCATCGCCTGGGAGATCACCAGACGCTGTGAACTGAATTGCCGCCACTGCCGGGGCGCGGCGCGTGACTGCGAGTATGCGGATGAATTTTCGACGGAGGAGTGTCTTAAAACGGTCGATGCGCTGGCGGCATTTTCAAAGCCGATGATTATTTTGACTGGTGGCGAACCGCTGATGCGCCCCGATATTTTTGAAGTCGCCCGCTATGCAACGGAGCACGGCTGTCGCGTCGTGCTGGCCACCTGCGGACATTTACTAACGGCAGAAACAGTTGTAACTCTTAAGTCCTCCGGGGTCATGGCCGTTAGTGTCAGTCTGGATGCGGCCACGGCGGAAGCGCACGATGCGTTTCGCGGCATTCCGGGCGCGTACAAAAAAACGCTGGCCGGGCTGGAACTTCTTAAACAGGCTGACGTTCCGTTTCAAATCAATATAACGGTTTCCAAGCTGAATGTGGCCGAGCTGCCGCAGATTCTGGATAAAGCCATTGCGTTGGGCGCGGCGACGGTCGATTTCTTTTTTCTGGTTCCAACGGGGCGTGGTTCAGAAATTGCCGATTTGGCGGTGGCTCCCGGCGAACGGGATCGTGCGCTCGAATGGATCGCTGCTCAGGCCCAAACCGCGCCGATCCGCGTCAAAACCACCTGCGCCCCACAGTACAAAAAATTTCTCAACTTTGAACCCGAAACTTCTCAACTCGAAACTTTCTCAACCCGAAACTCGAAACTCGTCATGCCTTCGGCAGATCCGCCGGGGCGGAAAACTCCCCAACTCGAAACTCGTCATGCCTTCGGCAGATCCGCCGGGGCGGGAAACTCCCCAACTCAAAACGTGCCCCGCGAAACTCCGTTTCGCGGCTGCATGGGCGGGCGCGGCTTCGTTTTCATTTCGCACACTGGAATTTTGCAACCGTGTGGATTTCTCGATCTGCCATGCGGCGACCTGCGCGCCGCCGGTTTTGATTTCGAAACGCTTTATCGCAACGCCGAGGTATTTAAAAATATGCGCACCCTCAATCCGTTTGCCGGATGTCCGGCTCGCGCCTACGCGCGCACCGGTGACTACATGAGGGACGAAAGTTGAGAGAGTTTCGAGTTTCGGGTTGAGAGAGTTTCGAGTTGGGGGAGTTTCTAGTTGGGAAAATCAAGATGGAAGATTATTCGATAATTGAAAAAAAAGTGCTCACAAAGCTTCAGCGCGGTATCGAACCGGTGTCGCGGCCTTTCCAAACATTGGAACTTCTGGAAGCTGATGTTCTTGAACTGTTGCGCCGCGCGAAAAACGAAGGTCTTCTGCGCCGCTTTGGCGGCGTGTTCGATGCCCGTCGTCTCGGTTATAAAAGCATTCTTTGTGCACTGGATGTCGTACCGGAACATATGGAAGAAAAGGCGGCGATTATCGCCGCGCATCCCGGCGTCACGCATTGCTATGAACGCCGTCCGCTGTACGGCAACGAACATTACCCGTTGCTCTGGTTCACCCTGGCCATGCTTCATGACGAGTTCGATGAAGGCATTACCGAACTCCGCACGAAACTCGTCATGCCTGCGGCAGATCCTCCGAGGCGGAAAACTCTCTCAACTCGAAACTCGAAACTCTTTATACTCCCCGCCTTGCGCCGCTTTAAAATCGATGTGGT
>JBBQSL010000174.1:0-6632 GCA_038213895.1 Kiritimatiellales bacterium
GCTATGGGTTAATCATTCCGTGGGACTTTGCGGGGGTGAAAAGATGACCTCTGCCGGGTTCAACCGCCGGATGCGGAAAACCGCATGTCCGGTGGTGTGGAAGGGTCACGGGGCGAAATCCCCGTGATCCCATCCGATCCCTTCACTTGCAATTGGTATGAGACCGGAATAACAAGGATTATGAAAACTATCCTCAGTGTTTTGATGACTTTGCTGTTGGCTGCCGGGACGGGATATTCCGCGTTGTTGACTGTGGACTTCGAAGGACAGACCGTCAGCGCCGCTCCGACGGGAGCCGTACATGTTTCCCCGACAACTCCTGGAGCTACTAACTATGTCAAGGTGGTGACGAACACACCGATGGGAACAGGTCTCGGGGTTGAGTTTTCCGGTAGCGGCCTCGGGCTGGAATACAACGTTGCGGCTCAGTCTGCGCTTCGGGTCGACTTGTCTTTCGCTGTGTTAAACGCCGGCGGTTCAAGTAGCAAATATCTGACGCTTGCTACGGGGCAGTATTCTGCGAGTACAAGTTCGACACTCGGCGGTTCAACGAAACGCTATTCCGAAATGCGCTTTTATGGCGACGCGGACTTAACGTTTTATCTCAACGGGGTCAGTACAACATTCAATGATCTGGCGATGGATTCTGTGAACACCATTACCTGGATCATGAACGATTATGATGTGCAGTCAGTGAACTACGCAATGGGTGGAACGGTCTGCACGCTTCCGGCGAATTCGGTTGCCTGGTGGGTGAATGGCGCACTCATTGTGCAAGGATCCATCGATGTAAATGACTCGACGGTTAACGGCACGGTCGGAACATCGGAGGGGAATCTCGGAAGAGTCGGTTTTTTAGGCGGCGGTCTTGAGTCGGTTTTTACATTCGACAATATAGTGGTCACACAGATTTCCAAGTCCGCCATGCTGACGGTGGAAGATCTGGCGGTGGATGAACAGCATACGAATCGTACGATTAACCTCCCAGTCACACTTACAACAATAGCCAGCGTACCGGTTACGGTCGATTGGACGACGATGAATGGCACCGCGCTGGCGGAGCAGGACTATACGGCTGTGAGCGGCAGTTTGCTGTTTGCCGTGGGTGAAACTTTAAAAATAATATCGATTCCCATTTTGGGTGACGATATTGAAGAAACGGATGAGCGGTTTCAGGTGGTGCTGAGCAATGCAGCGGGCGCTCCGATTGCCCGTGATACGGCGACAGTAACCTTGATAAATGACGACTTTACGCCGTCGTTCTCAGTCGCTTCGCCTGCTGTGATTGAGACCGATACGGGAACCAATATGACGCTTAATTTTGTGGTTGAACTCAATCCGCCCGCTAAACAGGCGGCGACCGTGCAGTATGCAACGGTCGATGGCTCTGCCAAGGCGGGGATAGATTATGTCGCAGTATCTGGACAATTGAATTTTAACGCCGGCGAGAGCAATAAGACCATTCAGGTAACCGTGCTGGGCGATTCGAAGGAAGAGTCGACAGAAACCTTTTTACTGCAATTGAGCAACCCGACTGTTTACGGAATGAATAACGATTCAGCGACCGGTCGGATTTACGACAATGACGGGGGAAAGGGCGTGGAAGGGTATGCCACAAATCTGGGACGGGAATTTGATATTCGCAGCACAAACCGGTTGGCTCCTGACGCTGCGCTTTATGACTGGAGCAAGGCGGGGTATCGCGGCAACGGGGTGATCCCTGATAATTCAAAGCGCACCTATTTGATTGATGCCACAACCTTCGGGGTGACGGCTAATGACGATCTGGATGACAGCGCGGCGTTGCAATCGGCCATTGATCACGTGCTCACCTTGTCGCGCGATTATGACCATTTGGCAGTCGTCGAGCTGCCTTCCGGGACGATCAATATCAGCAAGCAGATCGATATGCACGTGAGCTTTATGGTTCTGAAAGGGCAGGGCGGGGATCCGACGTTGAGTAGTGTGACCCGGCTGGTTTTCAAGCCCGACACCAATACCTGGTATGACTTGCTCAACACGACGAATTCGGAGTCAGGCGTAGGAATACTTCCTGATTTCGACAACATGCAATATAACGGTGATTCCTTAGGGTTCATCTGGCCCGGGCGCGGAATGTTGAAAGTTCAGACTCTGAATGTCGACAGCGACTATGCCTCGAGTTATGCCAGCGCTCCTGAAAACCGCAAAGATATGTATGAGGGTAGTGTGAATTTTCACTGGAAAAGCGGATTGGATGTGTTGCAGAACGGCAGATTGGTTGCAGCGGCCGGCAGCACGGTGATCCCTTTCAATAGCACTGTTAACCAAAGCGCCATTGATGCGCTCCAGCCCGGAATGTATGTGGCGGTGAAGGCGGCAAACACCAAAAAGATGTATCAGGAACAGGGGGTTGCATCGAGATACTGGCTGGATCTGTACATGAAGATGCAAATATTCTGTCTCGCAGAAGTCAATTATGCGACCCGGACAGTTACGCTGGACAGACCCCTTGAATTTAATCTGTATGCCAACAACACGGCTGACGGATCATCCATTATCAGTTTGAGCGACCGGCGCAGCCGCGTGGTGCCGTTGACGGTGGTAGAAGGTATCGGGTTTGAAGATCTGTTTATGACCCTGCCTCTGACCGGCCTGCCGGTTTTGAACGGCGGAACCTATGAGGTGACGGCGGGCGATGTGAAGAATGTCTATAACAATCCCGCACCGGAATATGCGTTGCACGGGATCGTCTTCAAATGGGCGATCAATTGCTGGGTGCGCAATGTACACACCTATATGACCGGATCTCATGCCATTGTGACAGAAGAGGCGAAAAATATTCAGATTGAAGACAGTGTTTTCCAAGGTTCCTGGAATAAAGGTGCCGGGGGTAACGGATATTTCCGATGCAGTCGTCTATGGGACAGTTTGATTCATAATAATACTCTGCAGGATCTACGCCATTTAACGATGCAATGGTCTTCTTCAGGGAATGTGGTGATTGGAAATCATTTGGATTGTGACATTAATTTCCACGGCGGCTGGGAACGCTATAATCTGGCGGAGCAGAATCAGAGTCGTGTGCCCGCAGAGCATGGTCCGTGGGCGGGAACGACGTGGTATCCCATCTGGTGGGCGGCCGGCCCGCATGCCGGCAAGTGGTCGGGATCAAGCGGTCCGCGTAATGTGCTCTTCAATAACGATATGGCCAAACAGGAGGAAACGGGGGGATCTTTTCTTCCGTATACGATCTATACCACTGAATCAACGGCACCTCATCGTCTTATTCAGATGGGATGGGATCACGATACGGCACAAGGCAGCCGGTGGCAGCCGTTGCAGGATACGAACGGAATGCTGCAAACCTGGTCGGACGGTGAATCTATAGATTTCAGTGTTGATCCGTATGGCGGGGTGAATGCGCAGATGAGCTACAGCGGTGCTTCGCTTTTTCTCAAGCCGGAAAATAACAGCTACCGATCCTGGGCCATTGCGCACTTTGGGCGATCCGCTGTGGAAAATTCTTCGCTTAATACCGGAACAGCGGCTGATCCTGATGGCGACGCACAACCCAATTTAGCGGAGTATGCGTTTGCAGGTGATCCGGTGCTGCCCGATGAGGTGGGCTCCACAATCGCCATGCGGGTTCGTAACGGCGTAATGGAGCTGGATTTTCCATGTAATCGGAATGCATCGGATCTGACCTATGAGCTGATGCGCTCGACCAATTTGCGGGACTGGGTGGTTGCGGCGCCGTCCACGTTTACAGAATTGGTGCAGAACGAAAATCTTGACGGAAATTTTCTGTTTAAACTGAACCGATATGCCGCTCCGATAGATGCGGCCTACAGCAATATGTTCTACAAGATCAATGCTCGGTATTCCGGCAGATAATGCCGAAACCCGCTGCTCCAAGAAATTTACCAGCTAGTGCAACAGCCATCTTTTCATAAAAATTATATAGAGATCAACCATCTGTTGCGAACTGTGTTCTATCTGGTTTGACAAATTACTGGATCGGATATCCTAGAAACGGAAATGACCAAACCGCGAATGAACGCGAATGGACGCAAATAGTCAATGAATTCGGTACTTTCTTTCAGTCACGGGCATGGAAACCGCATTCACCAGCACGGTTGATGATGTATTCTTCATAATCCATTCATAATTAGCGTTTATTTGTGTTAATTGCCACTCACTTCGTTTCGTTGCCGTCCTGCCTTTAGCAGGCCAGCCTCTGCCTGCGGCGGTCGCGATTTTATTTTCCTATTTAGGGTTATGCCCGCCGTGCGAGCGGTAGCCACAAATATTCGATAGTTTGTAATAAATATTAATTGACGTGGGCAAAAAAAAATAGACAATGGAGAGAGTCAACGAAAAGGAGTCTGGTTATGAAGAAAAGTATTCTTACTGTGTTTTGTTTTGTTTGCTTCGCCGGTTTATTGCCTGCCGAAACGCTCATCAGTCAGACCTTCGATGATGAGATGGGTCGGATTTCTGTCAGCGGGTCGCTGAAGCGGGCGAATTTTGTCCGCGTCGAGGCGGGAAGCGGGGCGATCGGAGCCGATCCGGCGGCTCATTTTCTGGATGACTCAACGACTGAGTCGGGAGTTCTAGAATACTGTGTGAGTGATCCGGCAGCGGCCTATTTGATCTCCTTCGATGTGCTGAACAATCAACCGGCCTCTGAGCTGGAGAATGCGCGCCTAATTTTCAGTACGGGCCAGCATTTTGACGGGAAATCCTTTGTATTGAGCGGAGGTGCCAAGCGGGCCTTCTCTGTGGAATTTGAGCAGGCCGCCTCTTCGAAAGCCCTGAGTATTCGAATCGGCACGGCGACCGCCAAGAAGAGCTCCTACGATACAGCGGCTCTGCAGCAGGTTAAAATCTGGGTCAATGACAACGACAAGAAAGAACTTTCTTATATTCGCCCGGATAACCAGCAGGCTGCTCTGTTGGGGCCTGATTCGGTTGTGGTTTGGATTAATGATGTGCTCGTCGTAGATCAGAAAGACAGCGGGATTGTGATGCAGTCGTCCATCAGTGCAGGAGATAAGGTTCTGGGGCGTCTTGGATTCAGCTCAACCACCACCAGCACCGTGGATTTCTTGATCGACAACGTCCACGTTGAAAGTGTTTCCCAGTAGGCTGGCATCGGATCCACGCCTATGTTCCGACCGTCTTGCCTTTCACGGCCGTGGAAGTTTTATAAGAAGCAAGACTGGAAGCAACGATGAAAAACAGAACGGGACGAAAGGGAATGCGGTGGAATCGGATCGTCGTTTCCGCGTTCCTGCTGGCATTCCAGTTCGCACCAGCTCAGGAAAAACCATTGGAAGTGACACCCCTTTCGTTGCCGGGAAGCGAGCCGTTTATGTTTAGAAAGGTTGAAAATACGGAGATGCTGCTTCACGTGGTCAAGCCGGAGGGATGGTCGCAGAATGATCGCCGCGCCTGTATGGTCTGTTTTTTTGGTGGCGGCTGGAGTTCCGGCACACCAGAGAGCAGTGTGAAGTGGGCCAAGTGGGCCGCCGATCTCGGGCTCGTTGGAATTGCCCCGGATTACCGGACGCGCCAGCGTTTCAATGGAACACCTGAAGACTGCGTATCCGATGGCCGGGCAGCCGTGCGCTGGGTGGAGGCGCACGCGGCTGAGCTGGGAATTGATCCTGCGAAAATCATCGTTCAAGGCGGTTCGGCTGGCGGTCATGTCGCCGCGTGGACGGCCATTTCCGCGCCCGGTCCAGGCAAGGATGATCCCGCGCCTGACATATTGCCGGCAGCCTTGGTACTTGTGAATCCTGTGACAGATACTAAAGAAGGCGGTTATGGCGGACCGAAGCGTTTCAGCGGAAGCGTTGAGCGTGCGCTGGCCTGCTCGGTGCCCGATCAGATGCAGACTAAAATGCCGCCGACCATCGTGTTCCACGCCACCGCCGATGCCACAGTGCCCTATGCCAACGCTGTTGCTTTTAGAGACAAACTTGTGAATAACGGAAATCTATGTGAACTGGTGACCTTTGAGGGGCTGGGTCATTCCTATTATTCAAGCAAGTTTGGCGAGGTCGGCAAGGCGGCCTATAAGAAGACTCAGGAAGATGTTGCCGCCTTCCTTGAAAAACTCGGTCTGCTCGAAACTAGAACATCAACAGCATCGAAATAACATGAGGAGTCCAACGATGAAGCTGAACAAACTGGTTCCTGCCGCTCTTTTTGCGGCCACTTGGGCGGCCTCTGTTTCCGCAGCCGGAACCGTGCCCAAAAAGCCAAATGTACTGTTCATCGTGGTGGACGATTTACGGCCGGAGTTGGGTTGCTACGGCAAGGACTATATCAAGAGTCCGAACATTGACCGCATTGCCAAAGCAGGCATGGTATTTAACCGCGCCTATTGCCAGCAGGCCGTCTGTTCGCCGACACGTTCCAGCCTGCTGACCGGCACACGGCCCGACACCACGAAAGTCTGGGATCTTGAGACGCATTTCCGCAAGGCGCTGCCGGATGTTGTTACTCTTTTGCAGAACTTCAAGAACAACGGCTATTTTGTTCAGGGCATGGGTAAGATCTTTCACGGGAATCTGGATGACCCGCAGTCGTGGTCTGTTCCGTGGCAGGCACCCTTGGCCACTAAATATGCGCTCCCGAGAAAT
>JBBQSL010000175.1:0-6509 GCA_038213895.1 Kiritimatiellales bacterium
TTATGGCCTGAGGTTCTCCGACTTACTCCGAAGTTGGCTCTAGCGAAGCGGGTGGTTAAAAATACTAATTAAGTTAAGTTCATATGATTAGGGTCGTGATAACAAACTAAGTCAACAATTTGAATTGAATCCGGTTTGCGAAAAACAGGCCGGTCACTGATAATGCTAGCATGGTAAGGAGGCAGAACAGGGTGCTCTGTCGCAAGTAAGAGAAGATGAAAACGAAAAGAGGAGTGATTATGAAAAAGATGATTATTGTCGGACTGTGTATGTTTCTGGGCGGTTCCGTTCTGGCCAGTGTATTTTATCTGCATGTGGATATGCCTACCAGTTCAACGCCGAACGACCAAACACTTTGGTTTAATGATCCAGTTGGCGGAGTTACTCAGCAGTCGCTGGGACTGCCTACGTCCGGGAACCGGTTTGATCTGAATGGGAAGCTACTTCGTTCGGCCACGACCACAGGGTCACACACCTTTGCCGGAACATTTGTGGTCAGTGCAAACTCCGCCACGGGGCTCCTGTACGCGGCAAACTGGAACATTTACGGGATGGACGTGAGCAAATCAATGCTCATGCGAGCCGCCGGAGCGTATGCTAATACGGTTACGATCAGTAATCTGGTGATGGGATCTTCCGGCCTTATGGAGTTCCGCACCTTGACGAATGTGAATAACAAAGTAAATCTTTCCGTCGACAATATTTCCGGTAGTGGAATCATCAGCTTCGGCCTCAAGTCTACGGCTTTCGTCAATGATGAAAACGGGATTTGGAGTCTTGCCACAGGTACAACTACCAATTTTAATGGAATAATCAATTTGGCTCGCGGACAGTTGACCTTCAGCAACAGCTTCGCGCTGGCAAATGCAACGTTGGCACTCTCTAACGCACCCAACAGCGTTGTTCTGGCGAACAATGTGACATTCGGTAAATTGACCTACGGTGCCACGACCTTGACAAACGGTTCCTATACGGCAACCGAGCTGAACACGTTGTTAGGAACCACTCGTTTCTCAGGTTCCGGCATTCTGGCGATTCCTGAGCCGGCGACCATCGGCATGCTGGGCATCGGCGCGCTGATTACATTGCTGGTACGCCGCATCCGTACTCGTACTTAGAGTCCGCGTTTTATTGCCGGTGAAGAATTTTTCTTCACCGGTTTTTTTATAAAATTTTTCACAATTCAGTGAGAATCTATTATGACTGAAGTCTTTCATTTCCAGCTCAACACCGTCGATTACACCGTGATTATACTATATCTGGCACTTCTGCTGGGAGTCGGTTTTATTTTCAAGCGGCTTGCAACAAGTATGAAGGACTATTTTGTCGGTGGCTCGAAAGTGGCCTGGTGGATGGTGGGAGCCAGCATGTTTATGCAGTGTTTTAGCTGCTGGACGTTTACCGGCGCTGCCGGATTTGCCTATCGTTACGGTATCCTGATTATTTTCCTGTTCTGGGCCAATGCCCTTTCATTTATCGTTGCCGGAATCTACATGGCACCCAAAATGCGGCAGACGCGTGCGACGACTTGGCTGGAAATTATTTATGAACGTTTCGGACGTGTGACCGAGCAGGTGATCACCTGGATCCGTTTGCCATTGACTATATTTAGTGGCGGTATCTGGCTGATGAGTTTTGGTCTTGTCGTTTCAATCGCTACTGGCATACCGATCCAGACAGTCATTCTTATCACTGGGTTAGTTGTGGTCGTTTATGTAACGGTTGGTGGATCATGGGGGGTTATGGCTACGGACTTTGTTCAATCACTGATGTTGCTTGCGCTGGCCGCTGCACTCTGTGTTCTTTCGCTGGTCAAAATCGGGGGACCGAGCGAGTTTCTCTCACAAATCCCTGCGGAAAACCTCAAACTGATTAGTCCCGGACACAATGGATTCTGGATCGCGGCCTATTTTATACAAATCTTTACTGGGTTTATTGGTATTCAGGGGGCTCCAAAATTCCTCGCGGCCAAAGACGGACACGAGGCGCGCAAGGCATCGTTCCTTGCCGGAGCGCTTTTCATTATTGGTCCGATCATCTGGTTTGTTCCGCCGATGGTCGCCCGTTGTCTCTATCCAGACATCGGTGCCGTGCTGCCGTCGTATAGTACGGCTTATGAAGGTTCGTATATTTTAATGGGACTGTCTCTCCTGCCGCACGGATTGACCGCACTGCTGATTATGATCATGTTTGCCGCTACGGTTTCTACTATGGATATTGTTGTCAATCAGAACGCATCCATGGCTACGATTAATTTTTACAAACCCTTCCTCCGACCGAAAGCATCCGACCATGAATTGTTCGTTGTCGGCCATTTCCTCAATGTCTTTTTCGGAGTTCTGGCAATGTATCTGGCTCTTCTGTTCACGAAAAGTGCTGGCATGGATCTGTTTCAATTAAACGTTTTTGCCGCGTCGGTTTTAGGTCTGCCGATCGGTGTAACCTGCGCATTAATCTATTTCGTTCGGCATTGTCCGCGCTGGGCCGGATTGTTCGCGGTTGTTAGCGGGATGATTTTCAGCGTGATGACTCAGCATGGACTTTTGGTCGGAGCCGATCACTGTGCATTTTGCGCCTTTCTAGAGAAAACGGGAATTGCAGCGGTTTCTGAACGGATTGCAGTTTGGATGGGCGCATCGGATTTTAGTATCCATAAACCATGGCCTCTACAGATGCAAGTTTTTGGCATGATGATTGTCTGTATTTCCGCCTACCTGCTGGCAGGCCTGTTCCACCGAAAAGAAAGCGCGGAAAAGAAAGCGCTTACGGATGTTTTCTACGAAAAGATGGATCGACCGGTGGACTTTGAAAAGGAAGTCGGCGGTAATGAAGACATGCGCCAGCTCATCATTATCGGGATCCTTGCGATGGTTGCCGGCTCCGGCATCTGTCTGCTGACCTTCTTTGCCGGCTCCGTTTCCGGTTCGCTCAGCTGTCTGGGTGTTGGCGGTTTTGTACTGCTCGTCGGCATTCTGCTCCATCGGCAGGGTGTTCGTTCCAGACGGCAACTCGCACAAACCGACAGTACCGAAAAATAATACGCTCTATCGCGGACGTGGCGAAACACGAAGAGCTTGGTCAATTATGTAAATCCGCTCCTCCTCGGGGTTGATTCCGTCGCCGTACATTTTTTGGAAAATCAATTAAAAGGAGGTCGAAGTGCAGAAGGAAAAAGCAGTCTATTTTTGTGCGCAAAGCAGTATGGATCGGGTGTACGGGCCAGCAGAACGGGTCGCCATCGCCGAGCGTCTGGATATTTCCGGCACACTCATTACCCGCGAAAACTGGCGGGAACACCTTGATCTGCTCAAAGAGGCTGAGGCGATTGTTTCTTCATGGGGGGGTGCAATCCTTGATGACGAACTATTGGCCGCCATGCCGAAACTTGAAGTGTATTTCTATGGCGCGGGCACGATTAAGGAATTGATGACCTCTGCGGCGTGGGATCGCGGAATTCGTATCACTAACGCCGTTGCTGCCAATGCGGTTCCGGTGGCGGAGTTCTGTCTGGCTCAAATCATCTTCAGTCTCAAGCATGGCTGGAAATATATGCAGTTGGCCAAAGCGGATAATCCGCAACTGTGGCAGTGCAACAAACCGGTGCCTGGAGCCTATCGTTCGAAGGTCGGGATCGTTTCCATGGGGGAAATCGCCCGTAAAACCAGCCGCCTGCTGAAACCCTTCGAACTGGATGTCTACGCATCCTCCTCTTACGGAACGCCGGAACTGGCCTCGGAGTTGGGGGTCACATTCACCACAATGGAAGAAATTTTTAAGACCTGCGATGTGGTTTCGATTCATCTTCCGTCGAATGAGCGAACCAGAAACCTGATCGGTAAAGAGCTTCTTGGAACCATGAAAACCGATTCCACGCTTATTAACACAGCACGCGGTGCCGTGATAAATCAACGAGAGCTGATCGACTTTCTGAAAGAACGCCCCGACGTAACCGCCTGCATCGATGTGACTGAACCTGAACCTCCTGAGAAGGGGTGTCCGCTGTTTGATCTTCCCAATGTTGTGCTGACTCCGCATCTCGCGGGTTCCATGGGTGGCGAAACCCGCCGTCTGGCAGAATACATGATTGAAGAGATCGACTGCTGGCTGGCTGGGAAACCGCTCCAGTGGGAAATCACCCGTGAATCCGCCGCCACGATGGCCTGAACAGGAAAAGATTTATGATTAAGCCTGGAATCTGTTCCATCACATTTCGCAACAAGTCGCCTGAAGAGGTGATAGCTCTTTCGGTTGAGGCCGGCCTCGCAGGGATCGAGTGGGGTGCGGATGTGCATGTTGCGTCGAGCGATCTGGATCGCGCAAAAGTCATTGGCGCGCTGACGCGAGACGCCGGGCTCGAAGTCGCCGGATACGGCTCGTACTGGTTTGCCCGCGACAAACAGCCTTTGCCAGAAGCCTTTGAACCGCTCATTGAAACCGCCGTTGCTCTCGGCACTCCGGTCATCCGTATCTGGGCCGGATCGCTTACGCTGGAAAAGAGTCCGGCTTATTTCGAAACGGTCGTTGAAAAAAGTCGTGCTTTCGCCGAGGCTGCTGCGCAGGTAGGGGTTAAGTTGGCTTATGAGTATCATCCCAACACCTTCACCGAAACGCTCGAAGGAACGTTGAAGCTGATAGGAGCTGTCAACCATCCCAATCTTTACACCTATTGGCAGCCAGTACATGGCAGTGGACTTGAACAGCGGTTGGCTGAGATCGCCGCGATAAAAACGCATCTGCTCAATCTGCATGTTTTTCATTGGGATTATGCCTCTCTACCGCCGTTTCCTCGCCTTCCCTTAAGCGAAGGTTCCAATGTTTGGAAACCCTGCCTCGCCGCCGCCAATTTTCCCGGCACGAACCGCTTTGCTCTGATGGAATTCGTTCGTAACGACGATCCGGATCAGTTTGTCAGCGACGCGGCTGCACTGAAACGCTGGGCAGAATAAGATGTTCTTTTATGCTCGCGGGTTAATGCTAGTTTTTAACAAATGATTTAACAGATGATTTTAAGGTCTTTTTGTGGTTGATAAATGTCATGTAGTTGTTTTTTTACCTTGTAAAAAATCATTTGGCGGAGGATTTGATCCTTGTGAACAGTGGATCTGTGGCCGAGCAGTTTGTCGGCTGATTTCGTTGCCACTCTACCTGATTGGCGAATTGGATCGCCTGCTTAACGAGGACTCTTGACATGAAAGAAACTGTAAATGCAAATGACAAGGTCGTGGTTCAGTCCGTGACACTGACCGTAGCAGAGGGTAACCGGTTGATTGTTATAGGTCTCGCACAGTATGCGCCGGTGCGCGAAAAATTGACAAACGGAGTAGTCGTTGTCTGCCGGGGCAGCACGGATACTTGTCTGGCCGACGAACTGCTGAAAACCAATCTGGCACACGGGGCTTTTGTGACCGGGCGGATTCAGCCGGAAGGCTCGGCACCGCTTCCGGTCGAACCCTCCGTTGGTGCGATTGTCCTACGAAAAGCTCTGACCGCAGTCGCAAAAGCACAAGGGGAGCTAGCCTTTTGAGCAAAATGCGCATAGCCATCGGCCGCAGATTTTTATAAGGTAGAAGAAAGTAGAATGACCGTTCTGGTCGTTTTCCACTGCGGCGGATCTGCCGGAGGCAGAAAGCAAGCGGGACTCTTACTCTACATTTGAGAATGCGATAAACGTAAACCGAAGGGTTAAAAATGAGTTCAATGAATCTTAAACCAGCGGCGGAGTGCCGCTATGACATTTTATCACTGGGCGAAGTGATGCTTCGTCTTGATCCCGGCGAAGGGCGCATTCGCACGGCTCGCCAATTCCAGGCATGGGAAGGCGGCGGCGAATATAACGTGGCGCGCGGCCTGCGCCGCTGCTTCGGCCAGCGTGCGGCGGTCGTGACCGCTTTCGCCAAAAATGAAGTCGGTCTGCTGATGGAGGATTTTATTCTGCAGGGTGGTGTGGATACTTCGCTCATCAAATGGGTCGATTATGACGGTATTGGCCGCACGGTTCGCAACGGTCTGAACTTTACCGAGCGCGGCTTCGGCATCCGCGGCGCGGTCGGTTGCTCAGATCGTGGCAATACGGCCGCTTCGCAACTCAAAGTCGGCGACATTGATTGGGAATACATCTTCGGCACGCTCGGCGTGCGCTGGTTGCACACCGGCGGCATTTTTGCCGCATTGAGCGAAACCACCGGCCCGCTGGTGATTGAAGCGGCTAAGACCGCCAAGAAATACGGCACAATGGTTTCGTATGATCTAAACTACCGTCCGTCACTCTGGAAGGGTTTTGGCGGTCTGAAGAAATGTCAGGAGATCAACCGCGAAATTGCCAAGTATGTTGATGTGATGATCGGCAATGAAGAGGATTTCACCGCCTGCCTCGGTTTTGAAATCGAAGGAGCAGATCACAATCTGACCGAACTCGAAGTAGAGTCATTTCAGAAAATGATTGCTAAAGCGGTCAAAGAGTTTCCGAACTTCAAAGCGACGGCCACGACCATGCGCGGTGTGAAAAGCGC
>JBBQSL010000176.1:0-6466 GCA_038213895.1 Kiritimatiellales bacterium
ACCGGCGAGCAACAAACCGAGCATGAAAAGGAGTACGCCCCGCATCATGGCGACTCCTTTAAAAAAAGAGTGCACAGTGCGGGTACCACCCATATTGCGGTGACGTATCCGGCGGAAATTCCGCCGACCAGCGTGAGCCCAACCGAAAAAAGCGCGGGATGCAATGTAAACAGCAGCGCCCCCGCCCCGACCAATGTGGTGAAAGCCGACAGCGTAACCGCAGTCTGCGTACCGAGATCCAACCCGCAGGTATAGGAATGGAGATAGAAAACTCCATAATCGACGCATAGACCGATGACAATGACGCCGGAAACGAGATGCATGACGTTCAACGAAGAGCCAACCCAGGTCACCAATACGGCCACACTGGCAACGCCGGCACAGCTCGGCGTGAGTACGATCAAGGTCTTGCGCAGGTTTTTCAGCAACAGTGCACTCACCAGCAAAACCAGGCCGACCGCGATTGAAGAAATGCGGACGAACTCGCGGGTATAGTCCTGCGCCAGTGCTGTCGAAAGTGCACTGCGGGAAATCAGCATCAGGCTGGGAAGTTTTGCACGTACTGTGTCAGCGGATTCGATGAATTCCCGCCGATCCGGAAAGAACGTCAACAGACGGGTTTCACCGCCGGACTGCTGAACAAAACGGTTTTTAAACTGCGAAAAGATGGTGTTATCCTGCGGCTCGCCGCCTAGCGCAATCGGTTTTTCCAAGGTTTGGAAAAATGGATCGAACGCATCGGGCGCAAAACCGAACGGCACGCCTTCTGTACGAAAGAGTTCTTTCAGATTCGCGATTCGATCCGGACTCCAGAATGCGCCCCATCGTTTTGCGTTGGCTTCGCGCCGCTCCTGTGATTTCCAGATGGCGCTCAGGCTGGCCACTTCGTTTGGGCCCGCTGCGGCGATCAGTTGGTCATAGAGCAGATCATTCCGTTGCAGTGCAGTTTCATAATCTGGGCCAGAGACCACCGCAACGGCCTGCCCTGCGCCACCGGTTCCCCAGCGTTCCTGAAATTTTTGTTCGGTTTCGAGTACGGCTTTTTCTGTACCGTCGAGTCGCATAATGTCGCTGTCGAATTTTACATGCAGCGCAACGGGAATAGCCGCCGCCAGCAGTGCAAAAAACAGAAGCGTCGTGATCCACACCCGCCTCGCCGGAATTTCTCCAAGGGTTGGAAGCGGGGTGCTATTTTTTTTCGGAACGAGATAAATCGGCAGAATCAGCAGTGCGCCCGCCGCGGAAAGCAGCACGCTGATGAGCGCGAAACCAGCCAGCTGATGATAACCGGGGATTGAGCTGAAAAAAAAGGCGACGAACACTCCGGCCGTAGTCAATGCGCCAAAGAGCACAGGTCGGGCAATGGATCGCACGGCCTCCAATGCATTGCCGCCGCGTCGCACAGCGAAATAGACATGAATGCCGTAATCCACGGCGATTCCGGCGATGACCGAGCCAAATCCGAGCATCATCGGCGAAAGGGTTCCCATCAGAAGAGCCGTGATATTAACCGCCACCAGCAGTGCAGCGAAAGGAATGCAGAAAATCAGAATCGACCGCCAGTCTTTAAAGAAGAAGAAGACCAGTAGAAAGAATACGATGCTTGTGATCGTGCCCGTTAGCTGAACGTCGTGCTTGATCACCTTTTCATTACTGAGCGTATGAAGATGACCGCAGATCAGGTCGGCATGGACAGAGTTCGGAAGCGTTTTGATCTGCCGGTTCAGATCATCGATTAAGCGGCGTGATCCGCTGGCGTCGGTAAACGGAACCGAGGTCTCGAGAATGAGCAGAACTTGCTGCCCATCGGCGCTGACCAGATGGTTCTGTTCGATATGCATATCATATCCGAACGAGGCTGAAAGCCCGCGGATTTTTTCAATCAGGGTCATTTGCAGGTCGAGCGGATCGCGCTGAATCATCGCGCCCATGAAAGAGCCTTCGGGTTTAAGAAGCTGAATATATTTTTTCCGCAGGCTGCGGGCGATGCCCTCGCGGGAGATTCGGGAATCCAGTTGTGAGAGTTCTGCTTCATCCAGCAGTTCCGGCACCCTGTTCAGGAAGGCTCCCATATCGCGAACCATCTGCTGTTCATCGAAGGTGCTGAGCACTCGCGTAATCAGCGGAGAATTAAACGACTGCCCAAACTGATCAATTGCATGAAAAAATTCTATGCGATCCTGCGTTGGATCGTTCTGCGAAAATGAAATGGCGACCTTGGCAGAAAAATCAATGTTTTGCAGAAAGAGAATCGCCTTCTGCGTGTCGCTGCCGGCCGGTAGCATGACATCCATGGAGTGACGGAACGGGATGAAAAAAAGACCGGCGACCGACAGCAACAGCACGGTAACCACTCCGGCGGCTACCGCGCGCGGATGCGCATGCAGTCGATTAAAGATAGCGGTAAGCCGGCCTTCAGTCATGCGGAACGACCTCCCATGCCGCAGGTGGAACGGGGGCATTGAGTATCGTGTCGTAAAAGACAATGCGGGTGGTGTCACCACCGGTGTCTTCAATGAGGATCTGTTCGACATAGGCCCGGTCGCTACGAACAGAGATGGTGACGTGCCGGATGACTTTCCCGATCAGTCCGCCCTGCTTCGGCGTAAATTCGAGCTCTGGCGGCTGACTTTTTTTAATGACCAGATCGTAGTCGTTTAACAGCGAACCGAATTCTCCGGAAAACCATTTTTCGATCTGCCCAAGCACTTCTTCAAAAATCGGATTTCCGGTCGCTTTGGTCTTCTGAACCTTATTGCTGTCTTCGTCCCATTGCTGCGCATAGTCGCCATTGAGAACCAGCGCATAGCGGATCGGCGAATCGATCCGCCATGCGAGCCGATCCGGATTTTCCAGTGTCAGGCGCCCGTGCATAACCAGTGTTCGGCTGAACATCTTCAGTTCTTTTTCCTGCCGGAAACGGGTCTGAACGGTCCGAATGGAAGAGAATGTTTTTTCCAGTTCCTGCAGCAGAGTCGGTTCTTCACCGGCAGCAACCCGCACAGAGGAAATCAGCAGGCAGGCACTGAGCGTCAAAAATATCCGGCGATTCATGCGGTCTCCTGCTGATGAAAGATTTTGATCTGTCCTTCCGCCACACAGATGCCGTCGCGCAGGATCGAACCGTTGACCAGCGTAAATTCACCGAACTCTGCGTCTTTGTACGCCGTTGTAACAAGGCGGTCTCCGGCACGGACTTCTTCCAAAATTTTAAATTTTTTAACTCCCAGTAAAAAGCCCTGAGGCTCTGATTTAAGGTGTCGCGTGCGAAAACCGTTAAAAAGTGCGGCTGACTGCGCAATGATTTCCACAAATGCCACAGGATCCAGGACGCCGGATTGATCAACAAAAATGCAATCGGCAGTTATCAGCGTTTCAACCGATGCTTTTTTCTCTCCGACGGTCAGAAGCTTATCCACCATTCTCATGGGCGTTTGCTGGGGAATCAGTCCGTCTGAGATGATCGGTAGGCGGTCGATCTGCTTCTCTTTGCCGGTATTTCGCCAGCAGAGCGGATCGGACGCGAGATAGTCTCCGGTAAGCTGATAGGCGGCCCCGCGACAACCGTAGCAGGTTTGATTCTCTTCGCAGGATGCGCATGGGCCTTTGATGTTTTTCGTGTAATTTTTGAGATCCTGCATGACTTCGCTGTGCCGCAGAATGTCGGCCAGACGGGTTTCACGGATGTTGCCGACCGGCAGCGTGACTCCGACGCAAGGCATGACATCGCCGAAGGCGTTTACATAGCAGGAAAACTGATGACGCAGGCAGATATCCCCGGCAAGCGGTGGCTGAGGTTTCCATTCACGGCCATACTCCGTTCGGTCAATTTCAGCCAGCTGGCTAAAGAGGGTCTCAATCTGTGACGGCGCAACATAGAGCCAGTCGTTTTCGACGGCGGAACCCTGAGGAGTGATCATTTCAAAATAAGGACTGATCTTCTGGTCGCGAAGCCAGCGCCACATGGCCGGCAGTTCGTCCAGATTCGCGGTACTGATAATTGAACTGACGGCCATCGGTTTCCCGCCCGGACCATATCCGGCTTCGAGAAGATGCTTGAAGGCTTCACGAATGATGCGATCCGCATCATGGGTTCCGCACAGCCGGTTCTGAATATCCACATTGCGCGTGTTCATTTTGAGAACGACTTTAACATCCAGTAGCGCCAGCTCCGCCGCGTTTTCCCTGGTCATATTGCTGCCGTTGGTGAAGATTTCAACATCCATACCGTGGTGCCGGATGAAGTAAATCTTTTCGAGAATGCGCGGATAAATCATCGGCTCGCCGCCAAGAATAATAATCCGGCGAACGCCCAGTTCACGGGCCTGCAGAATCAGGTCGCGGATTTCATCGGAGGTGAGCTCATCTTTGGGGCGCACGTCCAGATAGCAATACGGACAATTAAAGTTACAGAGCTGGCTGAACTCCATTTCCATCGTCAGCAATCGCCCGCTGGCAGCCGCCTGCCGGATTTCATCCAGACTGAAGCCCGCTTCATCACAAAATGAATGACAAGACATGGTTATCCTCTTAAATCAACAAATCGAACCGGTTTTCGCGATTCCGGCGTAAAGACCACCCGACGAATACTGTCTATCGGCTCAACAATCACTTCCGGCTTCACACGTAGTCTGGCCTGCAACCGGCGCAGCAGAACCTCCACTTCGACCGGGCGGGCGGAGAACGCCAGATGGATTACCAGCCGGTCGGACAGAGCATCTTCGGCGTGTACCTCCAGATAGTACTCGCTCACTTCGGGCATCTCATCGAGCGCGGAAAAAACCGCTTGAGGATAGAGACTGGTGCCGCGCACTTTCAGTAACTGGTTGCGGCGCCCGATGATTGGACCCAGACGCGGCGAGGTTCGTCCGCAACGGCAGGGTTGGCGGTTCACAAAACTGATGTCGCCGGTACGGAAACGGATCAGGGGCATTCCCTGCACATCGAGCGGCGTTACGACCACTTCTCCCGATTCGCCATCAGGAACCGGACGACCTTCTTCATCAAGGATTTCGACCAGCCCCAACGCGGGGTGAATATGCCCACCGGACTGCTCGGTGCATTCGCAAAAGGTGGTGACTGTTTCCGACGAAGCGTACGTTGAAAAAACCTTTGCGCCCCACAGTGCTTCCAGCTCGGCTGCAACGGACAGCGGTTGCATTGAGGTATTGCGCAACGGTTCTCCGATGCAGACCAGCTTGTTGATTGAAGCTGCCGGGAGATCCATCCCTTGTTTGACCAAATAGGTTCCCAGCTTGCGCAGAAAAGAAGGCACACCGATGACGGTGGTTGGATTTACCCTACGGATAACGTCGTGGTGACCTTCCAGCGTGCCGTGTCCATTGCGGATGGCGGCGGCACCGATTGCGCGTGCGCCAAGAAAGTAGGCGAGTCCGGCAATGAAGCATCGATCCATCGTACAGGTCAACAGGACAATGTCCGACACCTCAATTCCACAGGCGGCAAAAGAACGTTCTTCGTTATAGGCCAGCCGCTCCAGATCCCGTTCGGTATAGATCACCTGCGTCGGCATTCCGGTAGTACCCGAAGAAAAAACAATATCGGCAATACGCGTCGGCTCGACGGCTATGAATCCGTCATTCTGTTCGGAGATTTCACTCTTATCTGTCAAAGGCAATGTATGCAGATCCGAAATGCTGATGGTGGAAAAATCCCGGCTAGCGAGCCGTGTTTTATAGGCGGGGGAATTTTTATGACAGTACTTCAAGTGCTGCCGCAAGAGCTGGGTTTGAGCATCGCGGACCGCATCCGGCGCTGCGAATTCAATGGCATCGTTTCTGGCAAAACTGTTCATCGGGATGACTCCATGCTTTCCAGTTCAGCGGCTATGCAGTCGCGCACCTGTTTTTTCAGTTTAAATGGCGTTATTCCGACATAATCGTTGTGGGTCAATGCCACCAGAGTTCTTACGCGAATCCGCGAAGGGTGTAAAATACCGGATCCCTTCGGTGGGGTTCTTTCATTTCCGGAGAGGCAGACCGGAACGATCGGAGCCCCGGTTTTCAGGGCCAGGCGAAACAGTGCTCCGTGAAACGGGCCCATTTCGCGTGATCCCGAACGGGTTCCCTCAGGAAAAGCTGCAATGGAAACCCCTTGAGACAGAAGCTCCGTACCGCGCTGAATGAACAGTTCCTCCGGCATTTCACGGATGCTCAAATATCCAGCCAGCCGCGCAAAAAAACCTAACACGGGTAGCTTAAGCGGCCAGATATTGACCACCTGCACAATTTCGCCGGGAAGCATGGCCATCAAGACGGCATCCGAGGCCGCACGATGATTGCAGATGTAAATACACGGACAGGGCACCACCCCGCCCTTACGTTCCGCAGTAACACGAATAAAGGGCCAGCCGAACGCCAGTATGATCCGGCCATAGACTTTGATCAGCGCACGCGCCCCCGCCAGTGCTTTTCGCCATGACCCGAAAGGCGCCCGAATCAGACCG
>JBBQSL010000177.1:0-6421 GCA_038213895.1 Kiritimatiellales bacterium
GGTAGTGATTACCCATCAGGACAAAAGCGTGAATCAGCCAGCCGTTGCGTTTGGAAATCTCCTCAAGGGTATCGAGGAATCGTTCGTGATCTTTACCATCCTTAAAGATGGCCGCCTGACGGTTCCCGGCACATCACGTGATAGGTAGCGTCCTCAAATTGAACTCGTGGTTTTCTTGCCATGCCGTGCAGTTAAACAGAGACGACGTGGGGGTTCAATCTAAAATAACGAATTAGGCGGACTGACCCCTTTTGTGAAAAGTTCGTGGTTTTTCAGGGGAACAACTTGCGTAAACGTAAAATTAATTTTTTAAATATTGATCGATTCTATTCCAAACCAGCCTTTCTTGCTAAAGACTTTTCGCAATATTCGAAATAACTGAACCGTTTCGCATAAAACGGAAAACTAGAACGCACTCTGGAGTTGATGTTTTTAGACGGTTCCGCCTGGCGATTTCAAACGTTACAGGGTTTGCCCGGTTAGCCGTTCGTAGGCTTCGAGGTATTTGGCCTGAGATTTTTTGATAATCTCTTCTGGCAGTGCAGGTGCGGGCGGGGTTTTGTCCCAATCGAGGGTTTCAAGATAATCGCGAACAAACTGCTTGTCGTATGACATCGGCGAGGAGCCCACTTTATAGGTATCGGCTGGCCAGAAGCGCGAGCTGTCCGGCGTGAGCGCTTCGTCAATCAGGATGATTTCACCGTCAAGTTCGCCAAACTCAAATTTGGTGTCAGCGATGATGATACCTTTAGTCAGCGCATATTCAGCGGCCCGTTTGTAAAGCGCGATGCTAATGGCTTTCAGTTTTTCGGCCTTGGCCGCGCCGACGATTTCTTTGGCTCGTTCAAAGGAAATGTTTTCGTCGTGGAGCCCCTGCTCCGCCTTGGTGGACGGGGTAAAAATCGGCTCATCGAGCTTTGAAGCCATCTGATAGCCAGTGCGCAGCGGCATGCCGCCAATGGTGCCGCTCTGTTTGTATTCCTTCCAGCCGGAGCCGATCAGGTACCCGCGCACAATGCATTCGACCGGAAATACCGTGGTTTTTTTGACCAGCATGGAACGCCCTTCCAGCTGATCGGCGTGCTGATTAAACGGCGCGGGAAATTTGCTGACATCCACGGTAATCATGTGATTTTTAACAATGTCGCCAGTGCGTTCAAACCAAAACTTTGAAATCATATTGAGCACCCGCCCCTTTTGCGGAATACCATTGGGCATCACACAATCGAAAGCAGAGATCCGGTCGCTAGCCACAAACAGCAGTTTATCGCCCGCCTCATAAATTTCGCGCACCTTGCCGCTGCGCGGGGTGCCTGCTCCGGGAATACGAATTTTTGTTAAAGCCTGACTCATGAGTTCTCCTATCTTATGCACTACTATCCGCAATTTATTAACCAATAATAACTTAACATGGTCTATTTTTCAACTATACAAACGGGGAGAGTTCGCGCAAGCGTTTTACAATTTTTGGCAGTTCGGTCAATACAGCATCCACATCTTCTTCCACATTATAGGTGCTCAAACTAAACCGGATTGAGCCGTGAACCGAGGTTCCGGCCACGTTCATGGCACGCAACACATGTGAGGGCTCTAGCGAACCGGAGGCACAAGCGGACCCCGTCGAAGCACAGATACCGTGATCATCAAGCATAAGCAGAATGGCTTCGCCTTCGATAAAATCAAAACTGATATTGGTCGTATTCGGCAGACGGCATTTTGAATCACCATTAACACGTGCGCCAGAGCAGGTTGAAAGAAGTCCCTGCTCCAACCGGTCGCGCAATGCTTTAACCCGTGTGTTTTCCTCTTTCAAGTGTTGCGCCGCTAACTTACAGGCCACTCCGAGGCCGACGATATACGGCACATTTTCCGTACCGGCACGTCGTCCGCGCTCCTGATGTCCACCGAGCACCAGCGGCTTCACCTTGGTTCCGCGCCGGATATAAATCGCGCCGACGCCCTTAGGCGCATGCAACTTATGGCCGGAAAGTGACAGCATATCAATCGGCAGCTCACTCACTTTCATCGGAATCTTACCGACCGCCTGCACCGCGTCCGTATGAAAAATTCCGCCCGCGACATGAACCATCTCACCGATTGTCCCGACGGGGAAAATCACGCCGGTTTCGTTGTTTGCCCACATAATCGAAGTCAGTGTTTTACTGGCTTTGACTTCGCGGCGCAGGGAATCGAGGTCGAGCCGACCCAAACTATCGACATCGATCTTGGTTAGACGAAAGCCACGATCTTCAAGATAATGACAGGGTCCAGAAACGGCAGCATGTTCTACTTTCGAGGTGATAATATGAGGCGGCTTATCCATCGCCTCCGCTCCGCCGCGAATCGCGAGGTTATTACTCTCCGACCCGCAACTCGTAAACGTAATCTCCTGCGGATCAGCCGCGCCGATCAATTCGGCCACCTGTTCGCGGGCGGCTTCGACATACTTCTTAATCTGCCCGCCAAAGGTGTGCATGCTAGAAGGATTGCCCCACAGCTCCGTCAAGAACGGCATCATCGCTTCGCGAACTTCATCCGCGATTTTCGTAGTGGCGTTGTTATCCAAATAAACAATTTTCATTTTACTTCCTCGACACGAATGTCGTCCGAAACATTGTCCTTCAACCGCGCTTCGACCACATCTTTAAGCGTAACGGCTGAAATAATACAGCCCGAACAGGCTCCACGAAAACGCACCTTAACCGTAGAACCATCCACATCAATCAATTCAAGATCGCCGCCATCCTGGCGCAATGCCGGACGAATTTCGCGGTCGATGACGTCCTCGATCAAATGAATTCGCTGCAAGTTCGTCAGCTGTTTTTTAACCGGCGTGGCCGCCGCACCCATCTCTCCGTGAACCCGATCAATGATTTTCTGTAATTCCGGCAGGCAATTGCCGCAGCCGCCACCCGCTTTGCAGGCACTGGTCAGCTCTTCCAAGGTCTGGACATTATTTTCACGGGTAACGCGCTCGATTTCTTTATCCGTCACACCGAAGCAATGACAAATCACTTCACCTTCCAACGCCTTGTCCCATTTTTTACCGGTGCGATAGTTGTAAATCGCCGCTTCAAGAGCCTCTCGCCCCATCACCGAACAATGCACCTTCTGTTTCGGAAGTCCGCCGAGATATTCTGCGATATCCTTGTTGGTGATTTTTTCCACCTCATCGAGCGTTTTACCGATAATCATTTCCGTCAACGCTGACGACGACGCAATCGCGCTGGCGCAACCGAACGTCTGAAATTTGGCTTCCTTGATACGCCCCTGCTCATCCAGCTTAAACATCAGCTTAAGGGCATCTCCACACGCCAGCGACCCAACCTCGCCCGTACCGTCCGGATTTTCGATTTTACCGACATTTCGCGGGTTCTTAAAATGATCATTAACTTTATCTGTATAGTCCCACATGCGAACTCCTTTGGAGAAATGGATCAATTGAATACTGGATTATTGGATTATTGTAATGCAGAGTCAACAACTCATGTTTATTATATTCCGTTTATCCACCAATCCACTGCTCCTTTAATCCATTTCTCTAAATTTCGAGCATCCGCTGAATGCAACCGACCGCCCGCTTGGCAATTTCTTTGGGAACGGTCACTCTATATTTTATATCCTGCAGCGACCACAGGATCTTTTCGAGCGTGATCTTTTTCATATTCGGGCAAACTGCACGATCCGGATTAACCGGATAGAATTTTTTGCCCGGATTTTCGTTCCGCAGTCGGTAATTGATCCCCATCTCGGTGACGATAATAAACTCCTGCTGCGCCGATTCCTGAGCAAAGCGACACATCTGTCCAGTAGAAAGCAATTCATCGGCCAGATCACGCACCGGCTTATTGCATTCGGGATGAGCCAACACCAGCGCGCTCGGATGCAATGCCTTCATCGCCAGCACATCCACATCGCGGATACGCTCATGCGTCGGGCAAAATCCATTATAAAGAATAAATTCCCGCCCCAGTTTTTCGGCCACAAAGGCACCGAGATTACGGTCGGGAACAAAAATAATTTTCACATCACCGAGCGACTGCGCCACCTTAATGGCATTCGACGACGTACAACAAATGTCACTCTCAGCCTTCACCTCCGCCGAACTGTTAACATAACAAATCACCTTGGCACCGGGATGTTCTGCCTTCAACACACGCAACTTATCCGCCGTCACCATATCGGCCATTGGACAGCCAGCGTGCGGGTCGGGAATTAGAATCGTCTTTTCCGGCGAAAGAATGGCGGCGGTTTCGGCCATAAAATGAACACCGCAAAATACGACCATTTCATGGGGAAGCGTCGCGGCCTTCCGGCTGAGTTCGAGCGAATCACCCGTGAAATCGGCAATCGCCTGCACGTCATCCACCTGATAGTTGTGCGCAATAATCACCGCGCCGCGCTGCTTCTTAAGCTCCAGAATCTGTTCTTCAATTGATTTCATTACGGGGAGTTTAACCATGAATTAAAATGAATAAACACTAATTTTCAATTAGTGGACACGGCAAAACCCAATACAACACAGCCGCACTAAAATCTTGCAACCCGCAGCAATCCCTACTTAACTGCTCGCCTTATGAAAAAGAACGCTACATCTATAACAAACACCGCTGCCGCCCTGTCCGGCCTTTACTCAACTGGGCATGAAGACCGCCCAGAAAATGTGCTGTGGGATTCCCCCGCCGCTGGTCGCGTGGTCGAAGCCCTAAAAATTCTTATCCACGTCATGTTCCCCGGCATGTATCCCTCTGAAGAAGAAGCACTGGAAACGTATTTTGAAAAACAGCTTAACGCGGTTTCACAGATTCTCTTACCCGAACTTGAGCGTGCAATTCCCTTCCGCTGGCAGTCGGAATCCGCCCGCCACGCCGGAGAACCAGCATTACCGGATGTTCCCGCCGAAGCCCGGCGGATTCTGAATGAATTTCTGGCGATCCTGCCGTCCATTCGTGAAATGCTGATTGATGATGTAAAAGCCGCCTACGATGGCGACCCCGCCGCCCTGAGCTATGCGGAAGTAAAACTCGCTTACCCCGGCGTACTAGCCATAACTTCGCACCGTCTAGCGCATGAGCTTTACCGCCTCAACATACCCGTCATCCCGCGCATCATGAATGAGTGGACCCATGCCAAAGCCGGAATTGATATTCATCCAGGTGCAACCATCGGCCGCGGTTTCTTTATAGACCACGGAACCGGCGTGGTCATCGGTGAAACGGCAAAAATTGGACAGGGAGTCAAAATCTATCAAGGCGTCACTCTCGGAGCCAAAAGCTTTCCTCTAGACGAACACGGCAACCCGATTAAGCATATCCAACGTCACCCGACCGTCGAAAACAACGTCATCATTTACGCCAACACCACCGTACTTGGCGGCAAAACAGTCATCGGACACCACTCCGTCATTGGCGGTAACGTTTTCTTAATGGACAGCGTCGCACCACACAGTTTTGTCACCAAAACAGAGGCTGGCGTCATTATTCGGACCAAAGATACGTCGGGTTTGCTGGGCGGACTAGGAATCTAATAAGAAAAAGTTATTAAAAAGCTGGACTCATCCCGATCGCTTACCTATATTTCTGCGCTTTTACGTACCAATTTGAGGAGCATCTATGCCGAAACAGAAAACCAAAAAGACTGCGGCCAAACGTTTTAAGAAAACGGGAACCGGCAAACTGAAATATTCCCACATGGGTGGCAGCCACATTCTGACCGGCAAGAGCCGTAAACAGAAACGCCGTCTCGGTGGAACTAACCTGGTCGCCGCAACCGACGAGAAACGTATCTCAAGAACCATCCCCTACGCTTAATCATTTTTAAGGAGTAAGAACATGCCAAGAGCCACAAATGCCCCGGCCTCGCGCCGCCGTAGAAAAAACCGTCTGGAACTCGCTAAAGGGTTCTACGGACATCGCAGTAAGCTTTTCCGTCAGGCTACCGAAGCGGTAGACCGCGCTATGGCGATGGCCTATGTCCATCGTAAACAGAAAAAGCGCACGTTCCGCCGCCTCTGGACGGTACGCATCAATGCCGCCTGCAAAGCTAATGGCATCACCTACAGCCGCTTCATTGAAGGGCTGATAAAAGCCAATGTTAACCTGAACCGCAAGATGCTTTCCGAAATCGCCATCTATGACGATGCCGGATTCATCAAACTGATTCAGGCCGCTAAAAACGCGCTGGTTTAACGCCACGCCCGCCGCATATAAAAAATCCCGACCGTAATACGGCCGGGATTTTTTTGCTTTTCCAAAACATCGACCCCATCATACCCGTTGCGCATGATATGCGGTCTTTATTCATCCGGGATCGGATGGGATCACGGGGATTTCGCCCCGTGACCCTTCCACACCACCGGACATGCGGTTTTCCGCATCCGGCGGTTGAACCCGGCAGAGGTCATCTTTTCACCCCCGCAAAG
>JBBQSL010000178.1:0-6412 GCA_038213895.1 Kiritimatiellales bacterium
CCTTGCGCAGACGCCCATCCCGCACGCGCACCAGCACCACCACGCCCAGATAAGCGTCATACCAGCTATCCACCAGCAGGGCGGTCAGGGTCTTGGACGCGTCGCCCTTGGGCGGCGGCAGGCGGGTCACGATCGCTTCCAGCACGCCCTCGATGTTGAGCCCCGTCTTGGCCGAGATCATCACCGCGTTCTCGGCATCCAGGCCGATCACATCCTCGATCTGCTGCTTGATGCGGTCGGGTTCGGCGGCGGGCAGGTCGATCTTGTTCAGGACGGGCACGATTTCATGGCCCGCATCCAGCGCCTGATAGACGTTGGCGAGGGTCTGCGCCTCGACCCCTTGGGAGGCGTCGACCACCAGCAATGACCCTTCGACGGCGCGCATCGATCGAGAGACTTCGTAGGCAAAGTCAACGTGGCCGGGGGTGTCGATGAGATTAAACGCATAGCACTGGCCATCTTTCGCGGTGTATTTCATGGCCACCGGATGAGCCTTAATGGTGATACCGCGCTCGCGCTCTAGATCCATAGCGTCGAGCACCTGCTCCTTCATCTTGCGGTCTTCAATGGTACCGGTCAGCTGAAGGATACGATCAGCCAGCGTTGATTTGCCGTGATCAATGTGAGCGATGATGGAAAAATTTCGTATGCGTGATAAATCTGTCATTTTATTCAACCGCGAATTAACGCCAATGGACGCTAATCGGGATTTTCCTTTTTTAAATAGTCGTCATTCGCGTTGATTCGCGTTCATTAGCGGTTAACATTTTGTTCCATAAGCGGTTTCGGCATTGGCGCGCATTTGCGCGACAGCTTCTTTCATATTTGGTGCTTTAAAAAGTGAGGTACCGGCCACAAACAGATTGGCACCATGCGCGGCTGCCGGTTTGACGGTTTCAAGATCAATTCCGCCATCGATGGAGATAAGTATATTCGGAAAGCGGCGGCGAATTTCAGCAACTTTGGCTTCGACGGTAGTAATGTATTTTTGGCCGCCGAAGCCGGGATTGACCGCCATGATCAGCACTTCATCAACCAGTCCTTTTTCCAAACATTTAAAGCAGGATGATCCTGCACCCTTATTTTTTTCCAACCCTTGGAAAAAGTCATCGAGTGCTGTTGGAGGGTTAACTGTAATCCCGCTCTTGCAACCGAGATCTCGGATTTTTTTAAGCGTGGCTTCGACATCACAGTCGGCCTCGATATGAATTAGAATGGTGTCTGCCCCAGCCTTGGCGAAGGCCTCAATATGATTTTGCGGGTGAAGTAGCATCAGGTGAACATCCATCGGGAGATCGGTAACACGATTGGCCATAGCAACCACGGCGGGTCCCATGCTGATATTCGGCACAAAAACACCATCCATGATATCCATATGGATCTGATCGACCCCGGCTCTTTCGCACTGGCGAATGGCGGCTTCCAGATTTCCCATATCGGCCGCCAGAATCGACGGCATGATTTCAATTTTCAGCATATTCTTCCCTATAAAAATGTGAGCAGAGAAGCTACCTGACCATCTTCGAAAAAGCAAGAAGAGCAGGTTTTATTTGCCGGTATAAACAAAAAACCCGCTCCGGAGCTCCGGGGCGGGTTTTTACCTGCAAACTATGCGGGTTACCAGCCGATCACCGGCTTGGTACTGGCTTTGCGGATTTCCTGTTCATCTGCCCAGACAATTTCACCTGTTTTGAGATCCTTCAGGATCATAGAGAATTTGTAATACTGGTCAGTTGTGCGCCCTGTCTGATTCTTAATTTCAGACAGCGTCCCGGCTAAATACATATCCAGCGCGGTTTGCTGACCTGCTTTAACCGCTTTCGAAGTATCCACAAGACCTAGCTGGTTTTCCTGATTGATACGTTCGACATCAACGGCGGCGGTTCCAGTGGATGAACGATCTACAAAGCGGAACATTCCTGAGCGCAGAAGTTGCATACGTACCGACTCAGTCAGACTTAGCATATCAACATGCTGTGACGTACGATTTTGCATCGGTTCGACATCCATCACGGGGCGGCGGTTACTGACAAATTCCTTTACACCCGGCGCTACCAGTAGCGACTCGACCATCTTTTCAACCGTACGGCGGATATCCTGCGGCTCAATTCTGGTCGTTGCAGTGGAACGATCCAACGGAACTTCACGCACTTTAGTGGCACATCCAGTCAAAACGACAGCACAACTCACCAACGACAAATAGAAACATGTTTTTTTCATATAGACTTTCCTTTCGTAATTTTCATTCAGCCTGAGACGTTTCCCGCACGCGCACTTTAGACGAAACTGCGGCCGCTGAGTTGGCAACGCCCGTCACGGTCACCGTGTCGCGACCTTCGACAATCAGATTACGATACGTTTTGGTCTGGGGATCAAGTTCCATTCCATTGGCATCGAACCAGCAGATTCGGTAGTCCACGCGTACCCGTTTACTCCGGTTAGAGGCCAGTTCAATATGCACCCTCTTTAATCCGTTAACTTCATCATAGGTTGTACGAACCACATCAAGACGATGAGCCAGCCGACCATTTTCTTCAATGATCGATGAACTGCCGGTTTGATGGTCAGTTTTTACGACGGTGCCGGAGGTATTCCTGCAACCTGATAGTCCGGTCACTCCGGAAGCCAAAATGGCGGCGGCAATAATATGTTTTGTAATTTTCATAATCCGATCTTTCCACTCCCCTTGCTGGTTGCTGATTCGACATTTAGGTTTGGTACCGCCGGATTTTTTACAGAATCCAGAATCCCATTTGTCCAAAATGGATTATTAAACTGCTGATAGTCCGATGGCAATCCTTTCCCTGAAAGTGTTGCATTGGCCGTAACTACAATTCCTCCGGTGTTGGCGATCCAAATCAGCCGAGTTTCGCCCTTAGCCACCGTGACCGGAAGCGTCACCATCGCTCCGGTTGCCGCGTTCCGGCACTGCAACGTGTGCGATCCCGGAGCTATCGCGCCTCGATACAAATGAGTGACCATTGGGAGCGTGTACCATGCGCGGGTGTCTGCGGTTGAGGCTAGCGACGATGCTGCGCTAATCGCCATCATGCCCAGTTGCATCATGGAATCATTTTGATTATTCGCCACCTGCTGGGCAGCAACTTTGGTTACCGCACGAGTCACATTGCGAGTAATAATGCCGGGCATTTTATCCTTCAAATCACGATAGGCTAGCGATTGGAGATAAACAGCCGGCGCGGTGACACCAAGCGATGTAGTGCCGTCCGATATTTCCAGAGGAATCGGTGTGTAAGCCGAGTCATTGTAGAGAGGAAAATCAATTGAAACAAGTGTTATGGCTCCACGAAAATCGGGAATTGGAATCGGAAATTTAACCGCCTTGCGCTCAGAAATCATTGACTCTTCATAGAGTACGACGATTTCAGTCTGGCTACGGGTTAATTGCGAGATATCCACGTTTCGTTGCGACGCTATACCTGTAAAAGCCAGTTTATCCTGAGTGCGGAGCATGCGAAGAAAATCTTTGATGACGCAGCTATTTCCCGGTGTCAGCACCCAGGCTTTGCGGTAACACAGCGCGGCGTTAGCCAAATCGTCCTGCTTTTCGAATACCAAACCACAAAAATACCAGGCCAGTCCGTTTTCATAGGAACTGCGCGTTCGCTCCAGAACCGGCCCCATGATTTCTATTCGGGCTTGAACAGTCTCCATTGCTTTAGTTTGGGAGGCGCTGGCATCCCTTTGTGCCGCCACAACCTCTTTGGAATATTTTTCAGCAAGGGCATCCTGAGCAAAAACGGTTCGGCGCATTTCAACACTCGCGCCTTCAAGGTCGCCACCAAATAGATAGTTTAATGTCTGATAGTGAAGAAGCTGTATGATTTCGTACGATGCAAGGTTATAAGATCGCAAGGTATCATCCGTAACCGTCGAAGAAGCCACCGTGGAACCTATCGAACCAACGCGGATAGATGGGCCCGTTTCGGTTTTCACCAGAACCTTGTCTATGGCCGTCGCAAAATCCGCGCGACTCCCAGCAAAGTCACCGGATAGCATTTTGATACGCCCGCTTTCAAGGAAACCAAGATCCTTGCTAAACATACTCGTCTTCAGCTTTTCAGACCACTTCAGCGCCGGAGCTGAATCACCTGTTTTGAGGCGAGCAATGGCCAACTCGGCATTTTTGCTGTGTGTTGCGCACCCCGCAGTTAAAAATAAGACGGACAACAGTCTAACGAAGGACAGCCATCTTGGCCACCCAGTCGGGCTAAAAGTCTGTCCTACATTAAGTGCAGAAAGCTCTATCACGCGAGTTCCTCTCCGCAATTACTTGCCAACTGCGTTGATCAAGCCTTGCTGCTGAATCTCTTTTTTCTCCAGATTGATCTCGCTGCCTTTGTTACCGACGGAGACATCGCGCCAAGCCGCTGTGTCAAAATTGATTTTCACCCCTTTGAGGGCCATGGCTTCAGCATAATCCTTGGCAATCTGTGCCCGCAGTCTTTCCAAAGATTGGAAGCGCTGCATACCGGTATCGGAGAGTTCAAGAGCCACTTTAAAGTTAGTTCCATCCTGGATATTCACGGTCTGCTGCCAGTCCTTCATCCACTGACGTGAAATACGAAGCTGATGCATGCCCGGAGCAACTTTAAACGATCCGGGTGATGAGCCGACCGTCGCGCCATCAATTTCGACCGTGGCTCCGCCGACGATGCGACGCATTTCATCGAGCAGCTCATTCGGTGCACGCACACCGGATTCGAGCCCTTTAATCAGTTCATCAATGGTAGTGCTGACTGAGAAACTGACCAATTGAATAGGAGCCGCTTCAACGCGACGCCAGGTTGAAACTTTAGCAGCCATTTCAGCACCGGTTTCGGCGGCCCAAGCGTCCAGCAGGTCGTTATAATAGACGTTAGCCTCTGTGCCAGCAGCACTTTCTGCAGTAGTTGGAATTTTACGAGTCCAGTTTTTTCCATAAACGGAAGCGCCCTGCACCGCTTCGTTAACCTTAACGCTCATGCGCAGAGTATATGACACCATTTGTTTTCCGCTAACGGTCAAAGCCGCGCGGTCAGCTGAAATAATGGAAGCGACCAAGATATAGTCCGTACCCAGCATTTGAGCGACCCGCATCGTCGAACCGCCGGTAAAAACACCGTCAATCAGACCGGCGCGTTCTTCGGCGGTAGTCACTTTATAGCGATTAAAACCCGAAGCGATATCGGCCTGATCCATCACAGTCAACCCAGCCCCGGCCAACTCGGCGGAAATGCGATCCCGCACACCGTCAACCATATCGTCCATTCCTGGAAACTTGGTTTGATTTTTGACAAAAACAGCAATCTTTGGATTAACCGGAGCCAGCGTAGCTTCGCGCACCGCATTCACCGAAATAACCTTCATGTCAGGATTTGCCGCCTGCACTTTATTCTTAAAATCCTGAAGTTCCGTAGAACTTTCAGGTGCGACGGGTTGACTAAGCGTAATGGTTTTTTGTGCAGACACGTGAGAGGCACTCAGAAAAATAGCGGCCAGCATAGTGATAGATTTTATTTTCATAAGTCTCTTGTTTAGAAAAAGCAGTTAAAAACCGGGAAGAAAGAAATGTCGTTATTTTCGATCACATTAATAACGCCGATCTGGAGGCCACGCATAATACGCGTGTGATTGATCAGTCCAATTTGAATACCGGAAACATCATCCGCATCATTATAAAGGCCAACTTGTAAAGCATTAGACTTATCAGCGATATTCACTACTCCGAACTGAAGACCGGAGAACCGTTCTTCTACATAGTTGACCAGTCCAATGGCCAGGCCAACTTCTTTACCGGACGTATGATTCACAAAACCAGTATCAATGCCGTATAGGTCGTGGCACTTGCCGTAAAGAAGGTCGATGCGCAGCCCTTTTACATCATAATTTTCTGTGGGTAACTGTGCAGGATTCGCAAAGCTAAACATCAGAGGCGTCATAGGAGCCATTTCTTCAGCGGAAACAATTTGTATGCCAGACACCAAAGCCAGCGCAACGATCATCAACCACATACTCTTCATACGACTCCTCCCAGTTAGATAACTTAAAACACTGTGCATTCTGGGAATGCGCCCCCTTTAAAACAAGAAGAAAACAGAACATCCCAAGATCGACCTAACTACCGGTAAATCTATCCGTAATTCACAGGAAAGTAAAAAGGTCTGGTTTTGAACTGCCAGCAAGGCAAAGCCGTAACCAAAGCGGTTTGCCCTTTGAATACCTGCTTTGCACCGTCGCCGTCAGTCCCTGCCAGTTTTTCCCGACGATGTCTTGAACGGGAAAATGTCTTTAATTCGACGCATCAGCTCCGAGCATTTTTTGCATTTTTTTTGGTGAATACGCTGCGAGGTGGTCGGGCTGTTTTTCTTTTCGATCTGTTCCTGAGAATAGTTGGTCGAAATGAACGCAG
>JBBQSL010000179.1:0-6396 GCA_038213895.1 Kiritimatiellales bacterium
AGGTGCTATGGCATGGCTACCACTTCATCTTCGTCTGTAAACCACAATCGCACACCTCTTTGTATGACTGGCTCGGACGGCTCGAACCCGGCGTGGATATCCACACGCAAACACGCCGGATTAAAAACAAAGGCAAATTTGTGAAAAAAGGTGTCAGTGTAGAATTTTGTAAAAAAAGGTGTCAGTAAAAAAAGGTGTCAGAAAAAAGGTGTCAGTGTAGAATTTTGAAAAAAAAGGTGTCAGTGTAGAATTTTGAAAAAAGGTGAAAAAGGTGTCAAAAAAGGTGTCAGTGTAGAATTTTGAAAAAGGTGTCAGTATAGAATTTTGTAATTTTTAGGCTTGAATCATCGGGGTTGGCGAGATGAAGTGGCTGCAGGGAACATATACCAAAAGGCATAATGTACGACACCGTGAATGGGGTCATGTTTTTCAGGGACGGTATAAAGCGGTTCTCATTGATCAGGGGGATGCCGGTTATTTTAGGACGGCTTGCGATTATGTTCATTTAAGCAGTTAAGCCAGATCCATCGCGATTCCATTGTCGGAGAGGTGCGGCGGATTGAAAGGTCGGAAGAAATAGCCGTGGAAAAATGGAAAAAGAGGGCGGAGAATGTTTGCGGAGTTCTACACTGACACGAATGGCAACGACCCCAAAGCTCGGAAGCTGGTCGCAGAAATCCAGTCGGTTCTGGAAGGAAAGCATCCTTCACTCGTTTGCCGTTCCGATGAGCCGGAGCGCAAGGTGATCGTGTTCAGTGAATTTGCCGATACGGTCGAGCATTTGCGCGGCTATCTGAATGCAGCTTTTCCTGATCAGGTGATGACCATCCGTTCGCTGAGCAAGGAGGTCGCGGCCACCGTGCGTAAGAATTTTGATGGCTCATGTCATTCCGGACTACAGCAAGATCAGTTCAAAGTCCTTTTGGCGACGGACAAAATGTCTGAAGGGTTCAATCTGAACCGGGCCGGACTGGTGATCAATTATGACATTCCGTGGAATCCGACACGGGTCATTCAGCGGGTCGGGCGTATCAACCGAATTGGACTCAAGGTGTTTGAGGATCTCTACCTCTTCAACTTCTTCCCGTCAGAACAGGGTAAGGATCTGCACAATGTCCGGCAGATTGCCGCGAATAAAATGTTCATGATCCACACCTCAAATGGGGAGGATTCCCGAATCTTCGATACCGACGAAGAGCCCACGCCAGCCGGACTGTTTGAAAAACTCAGCAGGAATCCGGATGAGCTGGAGGAAGAAAGTTTCCTGACACAGGCCAAACGCGAGTGGGCGGAAATCTGCAAAAAGTATCCGGACGTTGCGGAGAAGGTTCATAAGTTGCCGGGACGCGTGAAAACAACACAACTCAGAGACCCAGCGGGCACCTATCTCTTTGCACGAAAAGGCATGACGCTCTTTGCGTTGTGCCGGAATGCGGATGAAGCGACTGAAGACGGCATTGCCCATCTTTCTATTCAGGAGGCGATCCGTTCGATTAAATGCCGCTTTGATACCAAACGCAGCAAAGATCTTTCTGAGAACTTTTGGTCAGACTATGAAGCGCTTCAGCAAAGTCTATCCGACCGGCGGCACGGAGCGCCACCCGGTGCGACCTCCCTCATTACTAAGTCGAGGAACGCCTTGATTGCGGCCATTGCCAAGGGCGCAGGCGGCCTGTTTGCCAAAGTGCTGCTCGATGACCTGCAAAACCACGGGACGCTCTCAGATCGCACCTTGCGGAAAATTATTGAGGCATCAGTGGATGATAAGAAATTCGAAAAGGAAATTAGCCAGCTCAAGAAAGAGATGGGCGCGGATTATCTGGATCTCATCAAAGACAAACTGCCTCCCAACGAGGTCGTCATCGCCATTGAACATCAGGAGAAAGCATAAAGCTTGGGACTTTCTGTTGATTCACCGCCACCGCATCATGGTAGAAATAGACGGTGTCCTCGAAACCCACGGTGGCTGGCCCGATGCGTTTTTAAATGGGGCCGGTGTCCAGCCGACGCTAACGGAAGAAGAACTGAAACGAGCCGGAGCGAGATACCCGCACACCGCGGCGTTTCTGCACAACCATCGTAAGGAGCAGGCCCAGCGCGAGCAGGAGCGCAAGGACTCCGGTTCAAAGAAGGTTAGTGAGTAGAGGTCGCAACCAAAACACATATACGTTTTGATTTTTTGATTTTTTTTGGAAAGAGCATATATATATAGTAAGAGGGTGCCTGCCCCCCCCTCCCCACCCCCTGCCGAGTAATAAAATCTACTCTCCCTCGCCGCTTCCCGTGCCCAGCGCCAGCCCGCGATCTGGTCTGTCAACCGAGCCAAACCAATCCCCGCGAACCGGTCGAGCGAGGTCAAAGAAGGGAGTAAATGAGCGGTCAAGGGAAAATGTTTCCATCTCGCAGGGCCATCATCCTGTTGGGCATTGAAAATGTTTCCACTTTGTTTCCACTTCTGGTCAGTTTTCATCACGAATCATCACACGCTATCAAAACGGGGTGTTTCGGGTGCGATATGCATTCCGACCAATAAATAAAGGGCTAAAACCGAAGTCTTAGCCCCCAAAAAGTGGAGCGGGTGAAGGGAATCGAACCCTCACAGCCAGCTTGGAAGGCTGGAGCTCTACCATTGAGCTACACCCGCAGGAAAGGTGGTAGAAGCTACCTGTACCGTTCGGTCAGGTCAAGCCATCAGCCCGTCTCTTTTTAGATTTTATAAAATGGTGATGGTTACGTCGTCGTCAAAGGTGACTTTCGGCGTACGAGCTTCGGCTTGCTGAAATGTGGGTAAAATGCGGTAGTACACCTGCAAGGATAAGGCACAAAGACTGGTGGAATAAATCTGTTCCTCGCCTGGAGCCTGCCCTATCCCTAGCCACCAGCCTTCCGTATGTTGATGCGTAAGTAGCATCGGCGCAAAGGCGGCGTTCCAAGTTGTCCAGCGCGCACCACCGCGCAAAAAAACCGCCTGCGTGTTGTAATACCACTCATAGGTGGCGGGCAGGCTTTTGTTAATTGGGTTTTCCCACGCTTTATTCCATTCCGTAACACCGAAATCGTTCATATAGCGCAATCCCTCTAAAACCATGGGGTCGTTCTGCCGTCCGAGCAGTTGCAAACTGAAAACCATCGCCCCGCTCATCAAGGGTCCGCCTTCGCGTGGCATGGATAGTAGATCCCCTTTGCGGTAATACCAAACGCCATCGCCCTTATAAAGATACGCGACACCGTCCGCCGATCTCTGCAAGGCCGCATCCAGTCCGTCCAGCCGGAGGCCTGCGGCAGAGGCCGCCTTCAACGCCTGAATCTGCCAGCTGGTCGCCGAGGCATCGGCAATGTTCTGTACATACCAATTTCCCCAGGCACCGCCAGCCAGTTGTCCACGGATGATCACTTCAAGGCCGCGCTCGACCGGTCGCTTGAGTGCTGGTGCACGGGTCAATGCGTAAGCTTCCGCCAGCGCATAAGTGGCCTGCGCATGAGCATACACACCGAGATCCTCGCCGCTCTTTTCAGGTCGAGTGTCTGACAGCGGAACAAACAGCCCCGTGGTCAGATTTTGTTGACTCAACAGATATTCAATTGCCCGCTGTACCGTTCCGCCAAATTCGGCCGATTGCGGGGTCTCGCCATGCGCCAGAAAAGCCAGCAGACTGAGCGCCGTGAGACGCGTCAGACGTTGTTCATTTGCCGTAGGGACCGTTCCTTTGCGTTGGTGCCAGAACTGATTATATTTCGTTCGTTCACCCCATTGTCCGCCAGCCTGCTGCTGTGAAGCAAGCCAACGTAGCGCGCGCAGAACGGCCGCATCGATCTGATCGCCATACCCACCGCCGAACTGCCGCAGCCGTTCAGTACGAGCCCCAGCCGTACGCCCAGCAAAAAGACCCTGCATCACCAAAGGACTCTGTACGGTGCTCACCGCCAGCCCCGTAAGATCCGGCGCATCACTGACCATTTCGTCAGGTGGCGAATCCGGCGGCGCCGCCCTTTCGGCGGGTGCCGACATATTTTTATCCAGCGGCAGCTCATCGCACTTTTGAAGTTCCTGCTTGAGCTCCGGATGCTCCTCATTCTCCATTACCTGAATCTGAACTTCGCGCTCGGTTTCCATTTTTTGAAGAACCACCACATGAATCATGACTAAAACCATAGCGACATGGATTAAAATCGACACCACCGGCCCGCCGAGCCGCTCTGTTATTTTTCTGACCGTTCTACGAATCATTCCGCGCTCATCACTGAAATTTTTGAAAGCCCAGTCGCGGCACAGAGATCAAGCACGCTAACCAGTTTGGAGTGGGCCGAGCGACCCGCGCAGGTGATTAACACCGTCTGATTTTTGCTAATATCGGCCAACCGTCCAAGAATCGCCGCCAATTCGGCGCGGGGCACGGTGCGCCCGTTGAGACTGTAGCCGGTATCCAACCCGCCATCGGCATAGACATTCACACGAATCATTTTGGGTGGAGTACGCTGTTCTTTCTGTGAAGGATCCGGTGCAGGCCGCGAGATATCGAGATGCGCCAGCACATCCGGCGTGGAAAACGTCACCAAAAAATAAATCAGCAGTTGAAAAACCACATCGATCATCGCCGTCATCGAAACCTCGATCGGCACCTCTTCACGTTCTCTGCGTTTACGTCTCATAAATTTGTCCAAGGTCTGAAAGTCAAAAGTCGAAAGTCATTTCCGAAGATATCCTTCTAAAGCACCTATACCTTTTGAAATCTCTCTAGCGGCTTGTCGTCGTTCCGAAGCGACTTCTTTACTCACGTAGCTTAAGTCTTCTGCTGAGTAATACATACTGCGCACCTCGCCAGCAAAACCTTTGGCCATATTAAAAAACCGAGCGAAATCGGCGTCTGAGTTGCGTTCAAACCCTTCGGCAATATTGTTCATTATCGAGATCCCCGCGCGTTGGATTTGATCACAAAATCCAAAATCCTTGATTCCCCTGAAGTCGCCGTAAACCTGCGTAACCAACTGCCGAGCCTCCTGCCATATCCTGAGATCTTCTAAATGTTCTGCTTTATTCATACTTTTTTTTTTGACTTTAGACCTTCGCCTTTCCGACGTTTGACTGCCTCTTTCTTGACTTTAGACCTTTGACTTTCCGACGTTTGACCGCTTCTTTTCTGACTTTAGACCTTTGACTTTCTGACTTTTGACTGCCTCGTCCTACGCCGAATCTTTTACTGCGACAAAACTGATTTTGTAGAGCCCGGCGGAGGTACAAGCATCCAGCACCCGTTTCACATCGGTATGGTGCGAAGCAGCGGCAGCCCGGATACGAATCGGAATCGACGGCCCGCGCTCGCCATAATCATAAACGGTCTTGGAAAGTACCTTACGCAACTGCCCGTCCGAAAGCCGCGTGCGCGCAATCAAAATCTGTCCGTTATCCGCCACTTCGATGGTGATGGTTCGAGGATCTTTTGCCTCCGAAATCATCGGTCCGTTCGGCGCGTCGGGAAGCCGAATCGCTTCACTAATGGCCTCCTGATCTAGTTGAGCAGTACAGACGAAAAAAATAATCATCTGGAACACGACGTCGATCATCGCCGTCATATTGATATTTCCGTCCGGTTGTTTAAAACGTTTCATGACTCAACTCCGTTGAGGTCCAATGTCTAAAAGTCGTAAGTCTAAGGGCACTGGGATTCTCCCGACTTTTGACTTTCGACTTTTTGATGTTTGACGCCCTTCATTAACTCCATGGTCAACGCTTCCATCGAAATGATAATGGTCGTGGCACGGTTACGGAAAAAGGCGAACAAGCCGAGTGCTGGCACCGCGACGACAAGTCCGGCGGCGGTGGTGTACAGAGCCTGAGAAATGTTCGTAGCCAGCATGGCGTTCTTTGCGGCGCCCGCCTCCGTGCCGAGGGTCGCAAAAGCCATAATCATGCCCTGCACTGTGCCGAGCAGTCCGAGCATTGGTGCCAGATTACCGACCACATTCAGATAGTTGATACGTTGCAGAAGCTTTTCGCTTTCTAGATCGGCCGCCGCGCCGATCGCATCCTGCGCCGCTTCAGGGCCGTCAGATGCATTCGCAAATCCGGCCGTAAGAATGTTGGACAGAGCACCCGGCTCCTCACTGCACCGCGCAATCGCCTGCGGAATATTTCCAGCATTCAACGCCTCGCGCACGCGAGCTGTCAGCACGTCTGGGATAATCCTTTTAGCGCGGATTTTAATAAACGAATCCACGATTAAATGGGTTCCGGCCACTGATAAAGCCGCCAGTGCCAGCCAAAGCACAACGCCAAGGAATCCGCCGGACATGACGACGCTGATAAAACCTGACCCGCTACCGGACGCTTCGGCCTTTGCCGCGGCTCCGCTCATTTCAAGATTCTGGGCAAAACAGCCCGCCGCAGAAATCCCCGCC
>JBBQSL010000180.1:0-6325 GCA_038213895.1 Kiritimatiellales bacterium
CCGGCGTGTCCCACTGGTTTTCGTTGATCAGGTTGAAGCTCAGGTTCCGATTCGGCACCCCGCGGTAGCGGGCGGCGAGTGTTTTCCAATACCCGGCGAAGATTTCCTGCGGCTCTTCATCCTCCCATAGATTCCAGGATGACGGCCACCAGGGATCCGGCTCAGGCGTGATGCAATATCCGGGAACCTGAAAAAGGTTCAGGCAAATGTGAAGGCCGTGCTTCGTGCCCCACTCGATCACCTGATCGATGACCTTCAGCCGTTCTGGATCCAGCTCCCGAAACCGCTCTCTGTCCGTCATCAACCGGTAGCTGACTGGGATGCGTAAAAAATTGAAACCGAATCCGGAAATGATTTCAAAATCCTCTTCCTTAAATGGGATCGCTCCGCCACGATCCCAATAGAGATTCTGCAGGTTAAACCCGCGCCATTGAGGCAGCTTCTGCGCGGAAGGCTCCGGCAGAACGTCTCCTGCTAACGGAGACAGCAGAAAGGCTCCGATTATAAGAAACACAGGCTTCATGGTTCGACCGATAACTGGCGGATAAAGAAGTCGGTCAGCGTCTCGCCCGACGTATCGACCAACCCGATTTCAGGTGCCGAAACGACCGCCTTGAGCCCAAGCTCGTCCGCCCGTTCCTTGATTCGTTTGGCATGGTTGGGGTGGTGCCCCATATGGCCAACCCCTTTTGGGACTCCGCCCGCTTCGTTGTTGAAAACATAGACGGGAGGATCTCCGGCGGACATCAATGCGGTCACGTCCAGCCGGGCGCGAACCGCTTCGCCCTTCGGGCTGAAGATCTCCTCCGCATCTTTAAGGCCGAACCGCGCCACGGCATCTTTCAGTTGCTCGTCGGTCATTGGGGGGGTGCCCAGAATATCCGGCCACTGCATCAGGTCGAGGGTCGAAGGCGACGCCATCGCTCCGGCGCAGGCGATCCGGGTCGACTCCCGCAAAACTGGATCCCCGCTCTGCGGATCAGCCATATCATCATGAAAGGCCAGCCACAGCGAAGCCACGGCACCCGCAGAGCCGCCGTAGCAGCCGATTCGTTCTTTATCGATATGATACTCTTCCGCATTCATTCGGAGAAACTGGACGGCGTGCGCAATATCCTCCAGCGAAGCCAGAAAGCCGCGCGAATCCTGATGCCAATACCGATAGTTGATTCCCGCCACCGAAATACCGGCATTCAGCAGATCCACCAAGACCCGGGAGTTGTACAGCAACGACTTGTCGCCCCGCATAAACCCGCCGCCGTGAATGAAAATCACCAGCGGGGCAGGCTTGCCCGACTTGGCCTCCCAAAGATCAAGCCGGTTTCTGGCATGCGGACCATATGACACATTGTGCCGCGTTGCCCGCACTCCGTTGTTTGCAACCGGCTCGCGAGTCAGAGCCTCTTTGATCTGCGCCGCAAACGGATCTTTGATTCCGCCCTTCCCAAAGGCCGGACCACCCGCCATGTCGGCGATTTCTTCATCCGACAAAGAAGTCCTTGTGGCTTGTGCGGCGGCCATAGCCGACAAACCAAAAAGACAAACCAGACTCCCTATCGCAACAACCGCTCTATTCATTCGTTTTTTCATAATTACAGCCGTTCCGTTACTCTGATAAATTTTAACGATACGCTTGTTGCCATATGATATTCAAGCATTATCGAAACAAAAAACTTCAATTATCGGGATTTTTTTATATACTGTGATCGGCTAAATTGCTACATTTACGAGTTGCGTGATATTTATATGAAAGTCCTTAACGAGAAGGACGGTATGTTAATAAAAGCATTATCTTCTTTAGCCATTGCTCTTCCGATGATCGGGGTAAGCAATGTTTCCGGCCTGCCAAATGTCATCATCTATCTGGCCGACGATATGGGTCTGGGCGACACCAGCGCCTATCAGGTTCTGACCGGCAACGCCAATTCGCATCAGGTTTCCACATTCATCTGGCGCTCCCGTTCTAGCCTTTGCTGATAGTGATCTGACAAGGCCTCTAGCCGACTCTCCATTCGAGCACGGATTCGATTATTTCTTTGGAGATGCCCAGAATTTAAGTGCCTCCGGACCTGATGGCATGTCCGGGAATACAACAACTCAAGGAAAGGGCCCGGGGTGGTTGAAAACGGTTAACGATCCCTTCAGAAAGGGTTCCGGATTTGGAACCTATGCAGTCGGAGCAACCGGAAACGGACACCTGCTAGACGGAGGGTATGTCTACAATAAATCTGGAAATGCCATGCTGACCAACGCACTGGATTTTATGAGCTTACACTTAAATGGAACGTCTACTTCAAAGCGGAACGAAGAAAAGCAGTTCGACTTCGACGCCATTCTTCTCGCCGGTGATTTTTGTATAGCCGAGGCCGTGCCGGCATTCATAATGGTCGAGCTTGGTCTTGATCGGTTTCCAGCCGGGATTCCAAGCGGTGTCTCCGTCGTGGACGTATAAATAGCGTCCGTTAGGGTCCATCGGCATGTCGTTGTAGCGGTAGCGAGTTAGGCGACGCAGCTTGGCATCCTTCCAGAAGGTATAGCCGCCACCGGTGTTGGTGCAGACCCCGAAGAGTTCTTCCTGCCCGAGATAGTTCAACCAGGGCAGCGGCGTATCCGGACGGGTAATTACATATTCACGCTGCGCATCATTAAAATAGCCATATTTATTCATTACACATCATCCATTAATTCAAAACGCGTCGAGTCTAATTTTCCTGAAGCATTTCAAGCATCTTCCGATCCAGCAGATGCCTTTTATACCGCTCGTAAGCAACATCACTTCGTTCACTGTCCAAGACGCCGAAAGTTCCTTTCAGGTTCCATAGGGCACCCCACCTGACTTCTTTCCAGAGTGACAGAAGATCTCGCATCCATCTTAGCGCCACATCATGCGGTGTTTTATTATAACAGCCCCACTCTCCGACATGAACGGCAACTCCTTTTCCCATTAAAGGTTTCCACGGATCAATCAGTCTTTTTCCCAGGTAATCCCGATCCCAGAACACGCCATTAATGCAATAGCCCGGGATTCGATGCAGATTCAGATCGATGTGCACATTGTACTGCTTACCAAACTCAACGACTTCATCGATATCCTTCAGTACATCCTCATTGACAGAATACCAGTTTTCCGGGGAAGCCCACTGCCAGTAGGCCATGGGAATCCGGGCAAAGTTAAATCCCCACTCCGCCATGATTTCAAAATCCTCTTCCTGAAATTTAAGCCGCGGCCCCGGCCCATTATACTTCCCAATCGTCCCAGTTAATTTTTCAAGCAGATTGAAACCGCGATAGCGAGAATATCGGGCCAAATCTTTTTTAGAATCGACAGCATAAGACATTCCCGGTGTAACAAGCGAAGCAGCTGACGCAAGCCCGCATAATTCCACAAATTTTCTTCTCTTCATCAACTCATCCTCCTTTAAATTTACTACCTATCATCTCAAAACACTTACTCATGGCTTTTTTTCCACTTCACAAACGGAGGGGCTGGCGGATTATCCGCTCGACTGACAACTCCCGGCGGGAGTGCCGCCCTCCATCCTTCAGCGAGCTGCTTTGACAGCGCGTCAACCAATGTGCTGTTTTCCGGAAGACCGGCAATATTACGGCTTTCAATGGCATCATTTTTGTGGTCATAGAGTTCACAGCCGACTTTTTCACCTATCGGGCCACCCTTTTCACGACGGTGCCACTCAATATAACGATAGCGGTCTGTCTGAATAACAAATCCTTCTATATTGCCGACACTCTGATGCCACTGGGGAAATTGGGCAAAGACAGCGCGCTTCCACTTCCGTGCCGGATTATCTAACAACGGAACCAGACTGGTTCCTTCCAGATAGTCAGGAGTTTTAATGCCGACAAGTTCTGTCAGTGTTGGATAAATATCCACATATTCCACCAAGGCATTGCAGATCTCTCCGGCGGTCTTCATGCCAGGGGCATAAATCATCAACGGCGCATGGGTATCGAGATAGAAATTGGCCGACTTGCCCCACATGCCCTGATCTCCCAAATGCCAGCCGTGATCGGACCACATAACAATAATCGTATTATCCCAAAATCCCAGTCGGTCGATCTCATCAATAACCCGCCCAAACTGGGCATCGGCATAACTGACACAGGCATAATAAGAATGTATCAGTTCCTTTGCCCTTTCATCTGGAACAATCTGTTCATCCGTATCCTTTGGTCCCGCATACCCAACCAGTGAAAAATGAGAACGTGACCATGGAAGGCCGTTTTCCGGAGCACCCTTCACCTCTGCTAGCGGCATATCCTCGGTTTTATACAAATCATAATATTTCTTCGGACAGGACCATGGGAGATGCGGTTTATAAAAGCCGGTCCCAAAGAAAAACGGCTGCCCGGAATTTTCTGTAGCATGAAGCCGAAGCGCCGCGATGGTCTGATCTGCAATCTCTCCGTCGGCATACGCGCTGTCATCCACATCCGGATGCTCAAACGGCTCACAGTCTTTATTGGGTCGGCTTTTGTTTTCCGGAAGGATATAGCGGTTTTTAATCCAGTTATCAAAATTTTTTGTCGAAAGCGGCTCGTCGTATGAGTGATGAATTTTTCCAAACGTCTGAGTGAAATATCCCTCCTGCATAAACCGGGCCATCATCGTCGGGTGTTTAGGAATAAATTCATTGATAAAATATTCACTGTAAGGATAGTCAACTCCGGTTGTGTCCGGACGGCATCCGGTCAGGAAGCTGGCCCGCGAGGCCGAACAGACCGCCTGCTGAACATGGGCGCGGGTAAACCGCAGGGCTTTTGCTGCGAACCGGTCCAGATTCGGCGTTTTGGCAATCGGATCGCCGTAGCAGCCCAGCAGCGGACGCAGGTCGTCAAATCCGATAAACAGCACATTGGGCGGCGATTGTTCCTGTCCACTCTGCGCAGGAACAGCAACTGACAGCGACGCGGTAAACGCTCCGTAAATCCATGCTTTTTTTCTCATTTTCTCCCCTCCTCAGCCAATTTATTTATTTTACAAGTCCTCTTTAAAGTCGCACCACACAACCGACTTTTTTGGACAAAGCCACCCGCCATATCTCTTTTTGCTCAGCCGTCGGAGCAGAAATATCGTTCAGCGAATAATCCATCCCGAGCTGCGGCCTTTTATGAGCAGCAAACGGGTGATACGGCATCAGGTTGATTTCCACTAAACTGTCCAGTTTTACAGCGACAGCAGCAATTCCATCGAAATGATCTTCACGATCATTGAGACCGGGAATAATCGGACAGCGCAGAATGATTTTTGCTTTGGATGCACTGAGTTTTTTTAAATTGTCCAGAATCAGCCGATTGTCCTGTCCGGTATATTCGCAATGCTTTTCCTGATTCGTTTCCTTAAGGTCATACAAAAAAAGGTCTGTATACTCTGCTGCACGCTGCAGGTTTTCATAAGAGGTGAATCCACATGTTTCCACACAAGTATGAAGGCCCTTCTGCTTGCATTCTTTTAACAGAGCCAGAGAGAAGTCGGCCTGAACGAACGGTTCTCCGCCAGATAATGTCAACCCGCCGCCGGACGTTTCAAAATACGATTTATCTTTCAGCACTTCAGTCAGCACCGCTTCAACAGACATAGATTGTCCGGCAATTGATAATCCCCCAAACAGACAGACTTCGGCACACCTTCCGCACTGCGAACAATTCCTGCGATTAAAAAGATGCCCGTCTTTACTGTCCATCCGATGACAGCCGGATGGACAAACCTCAGCGCAGGCTCCGCATCCTGTGCATTTCTCCGGTTGCCACAGAACTTCCGGCCGACCGGACATGGATTCCGGATTATGGCACCAAAGGCACTGCAACGGACATCCTTTGAGAAACACCGTTGTACGGATTCCGGGTCCATCGTGCAGGGAACAGCGTTTGACATCAAAAACTGTTCCAATCAACTGAGATCCTGAGTCCATTAGCAATAAAGTGTCCGGTTCAGAATTTCTGTTTGATGCGCCTTCGGCAGATTAACAAAACGAGCTGTCCAGCCTCCAACACGAACCATGATATGTGTGTGTTTTCCCGGCTCTTTCATCGCGTTTTTCAGATCATCCGGATTCAATACAGTAATCATCAGCTGCCAACCGCCATTTGCAAAATAGGTGTCGACCAATGCACGGAATGTTTCAAAGTTTTCTGTGGAAAACATGCTATGGCATACTTTGAGGTTATGTACATATCCGGCGCTGATCGGACGTGGCGCCACAAAGGCTTGAACCACGTCGATCCGGCGTAGCAAATTGAACCACTTGCCGTTCGCCGTTTTGCACTCCAGTGCGTGGCCGTTGAGACTCTCAAAGGCCGGCGGCAG
>JBBQSL010000181.1:0-6259 GCA_038213895.1 Kiritimatiellales bacterium
TTGTTACGGGATAGTTTTAGCGGCATTGCTGTCTATTTCGGTACAGGCGGCTCCCGTCAGTTTTATCGACGCCAAGCAGCAGGGCAGTTTTAATATCGGCGCGGCACAGGCAACCATGTCCCGCGAGTATGAAGAAGCACCAATCAATCGCGATTTGTTGATTGTTACTTATTCCATTCCTGCCGGAACAGCCGCCGGAGTCTGGGCCAAGGAGTATCCCGCTGAACTGGCCGCCGGTGCTGTCGATATTGTTGATCTCGTTGTTTATATCCCTAGCGAGGCGACGGCTGGCATCGCTCTTGCGGCCGAAATTAAAGGATCAACCGGCACTCAAAGATTTCCGGTTGCGCTCGTTCCAGGTTGGAATACAGTGCGCGAGCTGATCGATTGGAAGAAAATCGGCAGTCTCAGTGAAACAGTTCTGCTGATTCAGCGCACGGGTGGTGACGATCCGGCGGTCGGTAGAGTCCGGCTGGACATGACCTTTAAGCCGCTTCCGCTGTGGCAGAAGTTGCGCAGTATGCTTTGGGGTCGGTTGGGTGGCGTTACTTTATTCAGTCTGCTGCTGGGGTTGCTAGTCTTCGTGATTCGCCGCAAAAGAAGAGTCGTGATTAAAGGCTTTGTTCGTGATCTGTCCTTTGGGTTGGCAGCGGTACTGATTGTCTCGTCGGTGCTGGGCGTTTACGCGATGGGCAACATGAACCCGCTTGTCTCTGGGTGGATCTGTTTCTATGTTGCCGCCGCCGGGGTCGTTATCAGTTTCCTGCTCAAGATGACGCTGGCTGGGCGTCCGGTTTTTGCGGTCGAGGCGTTGCTGAGTGCGCTGTTTCCCGGACTGCTGGCCGCCGCAGTCAGTAAGGAAGTTCTTTGGCAGGCCCCCAGCTCACTGACCGATTTTTTTCAGCTCAGCGGATTCGGCGCGGCGCTGTTTGTTTTGATTTATCATATCGCGAATCTCTGCCGACTTAATATGCGGAAGAAGCTTCTCGGATTGATTGGTGGCGGCGTTATTGTCGTCGTGCCTTTTGTATTTGGACTGCTACTGGCTTTGCAGTCGTTTCATTATTTTGTGATACAGGCGTTGCTGATTTTTATCGTCGGCGAATTTATCGCTCAGGCCTCCTCGATGATTAATCGAGAGCGTCCGTTGTTTTCGTTTAAAGTCCATCGTGCGCTAGCTCTGCTCTCCATACTGGTTGTTGCCGCGCCCTATATCGCCGGTCTTGGATCGGGTACTGCGGCCGCCGCGCTTCCGGCGGTACTTCGTCCGATTGTTGCGGTTCTGGCTACGATGCTTTCTCAGGCACCGCTGTGGGGGCTCGTCTATTTATTCACTGGGCTGATTCTTGGCGCGATGCACGGCAATGCTCCCTCCGGCACGGTGGCTCAGGACGATGCCATTCGCGGCATGAAAAAAGGGATGGTATTCAGCGGCGTGCTGATGGGGTTGCTGCAAGTATTTCACGCGCTGGTCAGTGCTTCGTGGCTTCAGAGTTTTTACAGTACGGCACCGGTCGTGCTTTTTACGCTGGCGGGTATCGCGGTTTTTCCTCTGTTTAAAACGGTCATTGAAACCTTTGACGGTAGTCAGTCATTTTTTGCCCGAGTAGCCTGTGCCTATAAAGATCCGGTGCTTTATCTGCGCGGTCTAGTTTTCGGGTCTGCCGTTGCGTTTGGACTGAGCATTGGTTTTGCGAATCTACCGACTTCTCAGCGGATTTGGATTGGTCTTATGGCCGGTGCGTCGGCCTTTGGCGGTGTGAGTTTAGCCCGCGATTTGCTATTCGGTTGGCAAGGCACCGGCGGCGTAAAATCCTGGCGCTACTATCTGGTGGAATGCGGATTGGGAGGTTTTATCGGCGCGGGCATCGGCTTCTATCTCGACGCCTCGCAGCTTCCAATCATTGGAACCAAGTTTGAACTTTATAACAGCTTTGGCTTGAATCCAGCGGATATCGTGACGCGCTGTCAGCAGTTGCGCACCACTGCGCCGAACGAGTTTACGGCGCTGATCAGCCGCTGGGGGCACATCACGCTTTCACCGGCTTCCGGCGGCGCAACAATTCTTTTTAATGAAGCGCTGATGGGCGTGATCGGCTGGGGTATCGCCGCCCCGCTGTTCGCCATTAACAAAGCCTTTCTCGCGGCACTGCTTAACCGCGATGTTTCTTCAATCAAACGCATCGCAACCCGCGCGGGTGTCACCGAGCTGGCGGACGGAACGGTTTATGTTCTGCGCTGGGGTCTTTGGATGGCGCCACTGATTTTCACCTTCTTACGTCCGATGGCCGAAGCGGCCTGGTACAATCAGGACGGACTCATTCGCACCTTCTTCGCGACGTTCAACAGCTTGACCCGTGATGCGAACGGCTTCACGGCCTGGAGCTTGATGGTATTCAGTTGGATTATCGGCTACGCATGGTTTCAGGTGCTGATCTGGATTGACCACATGGGCCTGCGCGTCGCGACGCTGGTAAACCTTTCTTTCCTTGGCGTAGATCGACTCGACGAACGTTGCGCCACTTTCGTCGGCTCGGAAGCTACCGCCCGTTTTATTCCGGAAGGGGTCAAGAGATTCACCACCTGGGCACCGTTGCTGATTCCTTTTTATCTACCGAAGGGCGACCAGTGGGCACAGGTCTTCGGTGCCGGAGCCGCCATACAGACCCAGCAGGTCGCATTTGATCCGGGGCTAGCGACGCTAATTTTCACTATGGTTGCGGCAACAGCTGTCGTGACCGGATTGTTTACGTTGCGGCGCAAAAATCGCGAACGATACGCGGAGCGGATGGAACAGGTTTTTAGCCTGGTTAACAATAAGTATGCGGTGGAACTTAAAAAGAGCGGCGAGATTAATTCCGTCCTGACTTCGAACGGATTTGGAATCAGTCGCTGCGCGTTTGAAAAGGTTGATCCGTCCGGACGCATCCTCTTTGTGGTGGAGGTCGGCGCAGACGGCGTGGCAAATAAAGCGTGGCCGGTGCTCGGTAATTTTCCGAAAGAACTCTTTACCCCGTCTGTCTATGACGGCGACAGCGACCGGCTGAAAATCGTTAACATCTCCAATGAAGTTTGTGTCACCGTTACGATTCGGTTGCCGGGGCGCAACGACGCGGTGGAACTGTGGACCATCGAACTTGAAGACCTCAGCGGCCAAGCACGTAACTTGAAAGTGGTTCCGTACCTTGAATGGATGTTGAACCGTCCTGACGCAGACCGCAATCATACGCAGTATAATCGGCTCTATCCAGAAATGTCGTATCACACCGAACTCAACGCGATGCTGGCTTTTCATCGTAGCACGAAGTTTTACGGCATTCTTGCGTCGGCCGACGCCCCTGTCGGTATGTTGACCGGACGTGTTGATTTTATCGGCCGCGCCGGAAGTATCTGGGCTCCACGGGTTCTCGAAACACTGGCTTTCCGAGAGGCGTGCGATGAGGAGGCCTGTCCGACTTTTGATCCGATTGGTTCTCTACTGCTTAATGCGCCGCTGCCTGCAAACGGGCTGCTGTCCCACCGCATTCTGATCGGCGGCTGTGAATATAAGTCGCGGGCCGTGCAGATGATTACGAAATATCTCAGACCGCAGACGATCCTGCCGCTGCGTGAAGAAAAATCGGCGGAGCGTCTGTTGAAGATCGGGCACGGTGAAATTTTGCCCGGCACGCCGGAGCACTATACCGAATACACTGACAACGGAAATACCTTGCGCGTGCTGACGCCGTTCACGCCGCGTCCGTTCGATCACGAAATGGCCAACCCGCTCGGGCATGTCGTCGCGGTGACCAACCACGGACTGCATTCATCGGCTAGTGGCAACTCGCAGCAGAATGCGCTGACGACCGACTGGGCCGATCTGACCGGCTCGCAGATTCCGTCGGAGGCGATTTATATCTATGATGAAAAAACCGGCGACTGGTTTTCGCCCTGCTATGATCCGCTTAAAGACATGACCGCCGCGCATGATGTTTCTTTCAGCCTCGACGGCAGCGCGGTTTTCAAAATGCAGAAGGGCAGTTTGGAAACCGAACTTTCTGTACATGTACCGCTCGACGAACCGGCTGGCGTTTATATTTTAAAGATACGCAACACCGGCGTGGCTCCGCGCCGGTTGCGGGTTGCACCCTATTTCCAAATTGCGCTGGCGCATAATCCAGAACAGGCTGGTGCGCTAATTGTTTCTCGCGATGCCGTAACCGGTGCGCTTTATTTTGAAAATCCGCGCAACCGTTTCCGTACGGGTTCCTGCTTTGCCGCCATGAGTACGCCGGTCGAACAGTACGCCACGCGGCGCGACCAGTTTTTCGGCGCGGGTCGCACCTTCGCCCGTCCGATATTTGTGGAAACCGGCGTGCTGGCTCCGATGACGGATGATGATTTCCCCGTCGCGGCCTTGCTGACGACGATAGAAATTCCAGCGGGTGGCGAACGGTCTATTTCGATCGTGCTGGGGCAGGGCGATAGTCGTAAACGGGCCGAAGCCTGTGTCGAAAAGTTCCAACTATTGGAAAATGCCGAACTGAGTTTGCAGTCCACTCGTGACTGGTGGATGGCGTTGCAGTCCACGTTGAAAGTGGAAACCAGCGATCCGGAATTTGATGCCTATGTGAAGTGGATGAAATACCAGACGCTTACAGAGAGAATCTGGGCGCGCAAAGGATTCTATCAGTCCTCCGGTGCCTTTGGTTTTCGCGATCAGTTGCAAGATACCGTCAATCTGATTTGGGTCGATTCGTCGCTGGCCCGTAATCAGCTACTGTTGCACGCTGCCCAGCAGTTCCCGGAAGGCGACACCGCCCACTGGTTTTTTGTCCAGCAGGACGGGCGTACCGGATTCCTGAGTCGCTCGCACGCCAGCGACAATCTTCTTTGGCTTGGCTGGGGCGTTGCGGAATATGTTCGTATGACGGGCGATAAGACGCTGCTTGATGAAAAGGTTAGCTATCTAAAAGCGGAGACCCCGCTGTCGCCGCTCCCAGCGGGTAAGCATGGTATGGGCTTTTTCCCGTTGCGTTCACCGCGCAGTGATTCTGTTTATAATCATGTTATGCGGGCTATTGATTTGGTTCTGCATCACCGGATGGGACGTAACGGACTTCCGCTGATGGGTACCGGCGATTGGAATGACGGGCTTGACGAAATCGGCAGTAAGGGCCGCGGCGAGTCGGTCTGGCTGGCCTTCTTCCTGACCTGTATTTTGAAAAACATGCTTCCAATCATTGGAGAACGCAGCGGGAAAAAACGCGGCTTGTACTATGAACAGCAGTTAAGAATTTTGGGTCGAAATATTGAAAAGGTCTGGCGCGGTGATCGCTACCTACGGGCTATTCATGATGACGGTACCGAAATTGGCAAAGAAGGCACCGGGTTCTGGGAAACCGACGCATTGGGCGCGGCGTGGGCCGTATTTGCTGGAGTGAATTCAGAACGCAGTCGCATCGCGCTGGATACGGCACTACGTGTGCTGGAGCGCGAGAAGGTGATTTGTCTCGGTTGGCCCGCGCTGCGCGCGGATACCAAGCCGTATCTGGGGCGTAGCAGCACGTATCCGGAAGGTGTGCGCGAAAACGGAATGTACTCGCATGGCGTCCAGTGGCTGACGCGAGCCTGCCGGTTGCTGTCCGAACAGTTCGCCGCGAAGGGCGATCAGGAAACGGCTAAGTATTACCGCGAAGCCGCCGTTCGGCTGTGGTACAAAATTTCTGCCATTCCGCATACGCAAGGAGCGGAGATTGAAAATTACGGCGGCCAGCCAAATCAGCAAAGCGCCGATTATTTAACCGTCCACGATCCGGGTCGCATGATCTGGAGCGGCTACACCGGCGCGGCGGGCTGGATGTTGCGGCAGGCCTGCGAAAGCGTTGTCGGTGCGACACTGCTGAATAATAAAGTGATCCTGCCTGCCGATATGACTCAGCCGCGCGGCGGTCTTACCGTCAAACGCATTCGCCGCAACCTCGCCAAGAGCCCGTTGAAAAAGTAGAAGGGGCGGTCGAATAATATCAAGGTCATATGATTTTCTGGTTATATTTTGAATCCGCCAAATATTAATCGAGAAAAACAGGCTGTATTTTTGGAGTGCGGGGACAACCAACGGGCGGCACCGCTCTGTTTACAAGGGGATAAGCAACGCGCAACCCCGCTCTTCTACCGCCGCACGGAATACCGTTTGTCGGCAGGATACAAAGCGGCGTGGCGCGGAATACGCTTCCCGCACGCACTCCAAATGGATCAATAAAATAAGAAGTGGTGGAGG
>JBBQSL010000182.1:0-6192 GCA_038213895.1 Kiritimatiellales bacterium
GGTGGGCGGTCAGGGTTAGTGTGACCGGATCGCCAACAAGAAGCGTGCTGGTGCTGAGAGCCGCATGGGCAACAAATCCTTCCGGCGGAAGCGATTCCACCTGTTTTCCGCAACCGATCAGAAGCAGAATGCCGATCGTGACGATCAAATATCGAAGTTCGAATTTCATTTTGTGTTCTTTTGCGGTTACCTGATTCTTAGCGGCGTTGTGTTCGCTTTCTGAAAAATTTCATAAACGCTTTGTCGTAGGGTTCACCGGTGAAAAGTTCGATCGTGTCAATGCCAGCGCGGCGCAGGGAGCGGTGTAAGGTTTCGCGGCGTTCTTCCTGCGCAAGTAGCAATGCGCTACGCACAGCCGTGCTGGAGGTATCAACGAGCGTTCGTAAGCCGCTTTCTGGGTCCTGCCATTCAATAAGGCCAGCCTTCGGCCAAGAGCACTCATGCCGGTCTGTAATGGCAACGGCAATCAGGTCGTGCCGCCGGGCGGTGATTTTAAGCGATTTTTCGCACTCCAGCGGAAAAATAAAGTCGCTGATTAGGAACGTGACGGCTTTGTGGCTGGTGGTGTGGTTGAGAAAATCGAGTGCGGGCTGTGCATTCGTCTGCGTACTCTGCGGCGTGTGGTAAAGCACTTCGCGAATAAGCCGCAGGACATGCGCAGAGGTTCCTTTACTTGGCGGGATATATTTTTCAACCCGGTCAGAAAAAAGGATCAGCCCGATGCGGTCTTTGTTGCGGGTGGCGGAAAAAGCCAGCATGGCGGCGACTTCAGCGGCGAGGTCGCGCTTAAGTTGTCTCGCGCTGCCGAAATTGTTCGATCCGCTGATGTCAACGAGCAGCATGACGGTCATTTCACGCTCTTCGACAAATTTTTTGATATGCGGTACGCCGGTGCGGGCGGTTACATTCCAGTCGATGGCGCGGATATCGTCGCCGGGACTGTATTCGCGGACTTCCTCGAATTCCATCCCGCGACCTTTGAAAACGCTGTGATAACGACCGGCAAAAACATCGTTAACGGCGTGCCGAGTTTTGATCTCAATACGCCGAACCTTCTTCAGCAACTCGCGATGCGAGGTTGCTGGAGAATTGCCGATTGCCGATTGCCGATTGCCGAATTGATTTCGAATGACCCGAGCTTCCTCTGTCTTGGGCATCGCGGAAGTGAGTTGCAGAATGCGCAGGGCAACATTCTTGGTTCTAGTTTTTAACTCGTTCGTATCCATTTAGCGCTCCAGTCTTAAACTCCTGATTGGTAATCGGCAATCGGCAATCTCAAATCGGCAATGTTTAAGGTACCGGAATTTCGCTGAGGATTTTGTCGATGAGAATTTCCGATGTCAGTTCTTCGGCTTCCGCTTCGTAGGAGACGATGATGCGGTGGCGCAGGATGTCCGGAGCGATGGATTTAACATCCTGCGGCGTGACGTAACCGCGGCCTTGTAGGAACGCATGGGCACGGGCGCCGATGGTCAGGGCGATGGTAGCGCGCGGACTGGCGCCGTAGCGCAAATATTCTTTGATGTTCAAACCGTACTTTTCCGGTTCTCGCGTGGCGAAGACGATGCTGAGTATGTAGTCCTTGATTTTGTCGTCGGTGTAGATTTCATCCACCATGCGGCGTGCGCTGAGCAGGACGGCAGGCTCAATGACCGGATTAACGGTAATATCCGTTTCGGTGCGCGCCATTCGGTCGAGAATGCGCCGCTCTTCTTCAATCGTCGGATAATCAATTTTTAGTTTGAGCATAAAACGGTCAACCTGTGCTTCGGGCAAGGGATAGGTGCCTTCCTGCTCAATCGGGTTTTCAGTGGCCATGACGAGGAACGGTTCGGGCAGATGGAAGGTCTGATCGCCGATGGTTACCTGATGCTCCTGCATTGCTTCCAGTAGGGCACTCTGTACCTTAGCGGGGGCGCGGTTAATTTCGTCGGCCAGAATGATGTTGGCAAAAACTGGGCCCTTCTTGATAAAAAAGTCTGATTCCTTCGGGTTGTAGATCATCGTGCCGATCAAGTCGGCGGGCAGAAGATCCGGGGTGAACTGAATTCGGTGGAACGAGGTCTTCAGGGCGGCGGCCAGCGTTTTTACGGTCAGGGTTTTGGCTAAACCGGGAACCCCTTCGAGCAGAACGTGCCCGTTGGAAAGCATACCTATAATCAGGCGGTCGATGAGGTAGTCCTGTCCAATAATCACTTTGCCGATTTCGGCTTTTAGAGCGGGAATGAATGCGCCGTGTTCGCGCACTTTTTGGTTGATCACTTCAATACCGGTCATATCAAGATCTCCTTTTAAAAGGTTTGGCCAATAAAGACTATTCAGCGGGGTAAAATGTTCAATTTTATTTTCAAAAATATATCGATGGGATAGTGTAAAGCTACTTTTTCGAGATGCTCATGAAAACGATGTTTTCAATTTGGGTGTTATTTGCTAGGAAAGCCGTTTCTTCGCAGACGACTGTTCCGGTTGATTTCTCTTCGGAGCCATTATACGGAATCAATCTGATTAATATCGATAAATTTAAGATCTTTTACCACCCGCTACGCTAGCCCGACTTCCGCAGTTAGAGGCGCAACGGCCTAAAATACACACTTTTTCCCTTCGCGGCACTACAAAATCGATCCTGCTTTGACCTCCGGCTGTTGAATGATGGTGTGGGTGCGTGGCAGTTTGCGTCATTAATGTGATATAGAGTTTCCAGATGGTAGAGGCATCGAGCCCGATTTTTCGTGCATATCGTATCCAGCCTCCATCCTGTCCGCACCTTGCGGACGATTCGGTCTGCCCATTCTTGGCACCCTTCGTTCAAAGCACGCTTTATTTTAAATCCGTGGGCACTACAAAGAGAAAAAAAAGACGAATACCAACGACTTACAACAATTTTCAAAATTAAGAAACCGGACAAAATAATCACAAAAAATTAATGGATAATGAGTTGTGATAGTTTTATAAAAACAGAAAATTTTCACCTAAAGACTTTATGCGGAAGTCAGGTTAAGTTTATCGATATTAATCGGATTGATTCCGTATTATACCGGATCTTGGGATCCTGCCGTTTCTTTAAAAACGTTCGATGGCAGGCCATTTATCGGTTGTTTTGTTCCGCCGTGGTGGTTTATTCTCTCGCCCCTTTGTGAAGGAGAACCTCTATGCATAAAAACGATTTTTTAAAACAGTTAACCGGTTTCGATGTGGCTTATTACAGTCTTCCAGAACTGGAAAAGCAGGGTAGTTATGACTTTTCCCGCATGCCTTTTTCTGTGAAGATTTTGCTGGAATCACTGATTCGAATGCAGGGACATCCGGCGTACACCATTCAACATATTGAGCAACTGGCGCAGTGGTCGCCTCAAAGTGAACAGGTCGAACTGCCGTTCATGCCTGCTCGCGTGTTGTTGCAGGATTTTACTGGGGTTCCCTGTGTAGTTGATTTGGCCGCCTTGCGTTCGGCCATGCAGAAGGCCGGCAAGGATGCGTCCTGCATTGAGCCGCAAGTTCCGGTCGATCTGGTTGTGGATCATTCCGTACAGCTCGACTCCGCCGGGTGCGCTGCCGCACTCGAAATCAATGTGGCGCGCGAGTTCGAGCGTAATGTAGAGCGCTACAAATTTCTTAAATGGGGTCAGGGCGCCTTTGAGAAATTGCGGGTTCTCCCACCTGGTCTTGGCATTTGTCATCAGATTAATATGGAATATCTGGCCACGTGCGTTGCTCTTGAGGGGAGTCAAAAGTCAAAAGTCGAAAGTCCAATGTCTGGAAGTTCGACCTCAGACCTTCGACCTTTGACCTTCGACTGCGAGACCGAAGGTCTTCGCATTGCCTATCCGGACACGCTGGTCGGAACCGATAGCCACACGACGACGATTAACTGCATGGGCGTGCTCGGCTGGGGCGTTGGCGGTATTGAGGCCGAAGCGGCGATGCTGGGGCAGCCGATTCCAATTCTAACCCCAGAGGTCGTAGGGTTTAAATTTATTGGCCGTCTCAAGGCCGGTGTGACCGCTACAGATCTGGCACTGACCGTTACCCGCTTGCTCCGCAAGAAGGGTGTGGTTGGTAAGTTTGTTGAATTTTATGGCGAGGGAGCTGCTCATCTCAGTCTGGCTGATCGTTGTCCCGTGGCCAATATGGCGCCTGAATATGGCGCGACGATGGGATTTTTCCCGATTGATGAAAAAACGATCGGATATCTGCGAGAAACTGGTCGCAGTGAAGAACAGTGCGCACTGGTTGAGACCTATTGTAAGGTGCAAGGGTTGTGGGGTTATGACAGCGAAGCCGACTATAACGACACGCTCGAGCTCGATCTTTCTACAGTCGAACCGACGCTGGCCGGCCCCAGCCGTCCGCATCAGCAACTTTCACTTTCTGGCTTGAAGGAAGAATTTCAAAAGGACTTCCCGCAATCGGCAATCGGCAATCGGCAATCGGCAATCGGAAATGGCAGTGTCGTCATCGCCTCCATCACTAGTTGTACGAATACTTCGAACCCCGGTTTGATGATGGGTGCGGCCTTGGTGGCCAAAAAGGCGGTCGAAAAAGGGCTGACCGTTCCGTCTTTTGTGAAAACATCGTTGGCACCCGGGTCGCGGGCTGCCACGCAGTATCTTGAAAAAGCCGGATTGCTTAAGCCGCTCAACCAGCTCGGCTTTCAGGTCGCCGCCTATGGCTGTGCAACATGTATTGGCAATAGCGGCCCGCTGGCGACAGAAATCGAAGAGACTATCAAAGCAAACGATCTAACGGTCGCCGCAGTGCTTTCTGGTAATCGTAATTTTGAAGGCCGTGTTCATCCGCTCACCAAAGCCAACTATCTCGCGTCACCGGCTTTGGTTGTTGCCTATGCGCTGGCCGGTACGGTCAACATTGATCTTAGCCAAGATCCGATCGGTGAAGATCCGAACGGCAAAGCTGTTTTTCTTAAAGACATTTGGCCGACAACTGATGAGTTACAAGCCGCGATTGCTTTGGCGGCCAATCCTGAATTTTATACATCTGTTTATGGTGATGCCCGTACGATCAGTCCTGAATGGAATGCGCTCGAAACGGTCGAGAGTCAGGTTTTTGTCTGGGACGAGGCCTCAACCTATATCAGAGAGCCGCTGTTTTTCGTGGGTTGCGAACAGCCGCCTACTCCATTGACTGATATCAAAAACGCCTCTGTGCTGGGCTTTTTTGGCGATTTTATTACTACGGATCATATTTCACCGGCCGGAAATATTTCCAAGAAAAGCCCAGCGGCGGACTATCTGCGGGTACACGGCGTCGCCGAGCAGGATTTCAATTCTTATGGATCGCGCCGTGGGAATCATGAAGTTATGATGCGCGGCACCTTTGCGAATATCCGCATCAAAAACAAAATGGTCGCAGTCGAGGGCGGGCGCACGATTTATCAGCCTACAGGTGAAGAGCTGTTCATCTACGACGCAGCCATGAAATATGCAACAGACAGCACACCGCTCGTTATTCTGGCCGGGAAAATGTACGGCGCGGGGTCGTCGCGCGACTGGGCTGCAAAAGGAACGAAACTATTGGGGGTTAAAGCGGTTATTGCCGAAAGTTTCGAGCGGATTCACCGCTCGAACCTCGTCGGCATGGGGATTCTTCCGTGTGAATTCATTAACGACGAAACGGCTGATTCGATTGGCTTAACCGGACGGGAGCAGTTTACAATTACCGGCGTTGCTGAAGACTTTGTTCCCGGTAAACTGTTAGAGGTCAGAGGACACAGGACAGAGGACGGAAAAACTTCAGAAATTCGATTCCAAGTAAAAGCGCGCGTCGATGCACCGCTGGAAATTGAATATCTTAAAAACGGTGGCGTGTTGAATTATGTGCTGCGAAATATGATGTCAAACCGGTAGAGCGGGTTAAGAAAAGTCGTCGCCCAGACTGCAAGCCCTCCGGAATACCGGAGAGGCTCGCCCTACAAGGTTTCGTGTAGGACGTCCCTCTCGAAGAGGGGGCGTAAATGGATACAGAATTATTTAAAACGCTCTAGAAATATTCCTGCGCGATTTTCCAGCCGATGAAAACGCCGACGATGCTGCCGAGGTTGCTAACCATAAACGATCCGAAGAAGCCAAAGCTGACTTTTTGACCGAGCCACCAGCCAATCCAGCCGCCGATAAATATGCCAACCCAGATGAGAAGTTTAGTCATTTCAAAACCTCCTCGTATATTTTGATAACC
>JBBQSL010000183.1:0-6056 GCA_038213895.1 Kiritimatiellales bacterium
CGCGGGTGTTTTTTGTTTTTCTTTTTGTTTGCAATTCATTCCTTTGTTTTTATTCTGTTCGTGCCTTTTTATTTTGTACCCAACTAAAAACACCCCGCCCTGACCCCATCTTGGCGTGTTCGATTGTGAAAAGTGAAGCGGTGTGTCCATCTCTGCCAAGACCAAGGAGTCCTAATGGAATGTTTTTTAGCTGGGTTAAGTCGTTGTGAAAAGATTCTGCTGTTTCGTTGAGGGGTAGTTCGGTTTTTACCCGTATTAAATTTCCAAACATTGCGGAAATAGTTCCGTAGTTACTTTGCGGGTCGGTGATCGGAACATAGCGTTCGTCGCTCAGGAAAAGGGTTCCTTTAGTTGTAAGGCCTTCATCGGCGGCGCGGCGATAGATTTCGAGCGGCGTGCGTCCGCCAGCGAGCATGATGCCATCATTTTTTCCAAGCATTGGAAAAATCTGCCGCAATGTTTTCAGGCATTCGGAAATTAGCGATTCGGTGCTTGGAAAAATCTTAAGCCGGATGTTCATGGTTACGTATTACTCGTTACGCAGTACGTCCCGCCAGCAGTTTATTGATGGCGGCGGCGGCGCGGCGGCCTTCGCCCATGGCGAGAATTACGGTGGCGGCACCGAGTACAATGTCGCCGCCCGCAAAAACGCGGTCGAGCGAGGTTTTGCCCGTATCGTCCACGATCAATGTACCCCATTTACTGGTTTCTAGTCCGGGTGTAGTTTGACGAATGAGCGGATTGGATTCGTTGCCGATGGCGACAATGACCGTGTCCACTTCCATTTCAAATTCACTGCCTTTGATTTCAACTGGGCGGCGGCGGCCGGAACTGTCGGGTTCGCCGAGTTCATAGCGTAAAACTTCCATGCCAGTGACCCAGCCGCGTTCATCGGCTTGAATCCGTTTTGGATTTTCCAGCATGTGGAAGATGACGCCTTCTTCTTTGGCGTGGGCAACTTCTTCAACGCGGGCTGGCATTTCGGCTTCGGTGCGGCGATAGACCAGGTAAACTTTTTCTGCGCCAAGGCGGATGGCACTACGTGCAGCATCCATGGCTACGTTTCCTCCGCCAAGCACGGCGACTTTTTTCGACGGGAAAATCGGGGTGGCAGCGCGATCATCATAGCCTTTCATCAAGTTGGCGCGGGTGAGGTATTCATTGGCAGAAAAGACACCGACAAGATTTTCGCCCTCAATGTTCATGAATTTTGGTAGGCCAGCACCAGTGCCGATGAAGAGGGCGTCGTAGCCGTCTTTTTCGAGTAAATCGGTTAAGCGACGAGTGCGGCCGATTACAAAGTCAGTTTTAACTTCAACGCCCATGGCTTTAAGGCTACTGATTTCCTGATCGACGATGGCTTTTGGCAGACGAAATTCTGGGATGCCGTAGAGCAGCACGCCGCCGGGGCGATGGAAGGCTTCAAAAATAGTTACTTCGTGACCTTCGCGACGGACGTCGGCGGCGACGGTGATGCTGGCAGGGCCGCTACCAATGATGCCGACTTTTTTGCCGGTAGCTGGTTTTACGGCGGGCGGCTGCATCAGTCCATTTTCACGTTCCCAATCAGCGACGTAGCGTTCAAGGCGTCCAATGGCGACGGCTTTGTCGAGCGATTTAAGCGCCTTGCCAACGGTACAAGGAGCTTGGCACTGGGACTCCTGTGGGCAGACGCGTCCGCAAACGGCAGGCAGAAGGCTATTTTCGCGAATGATGCCGATGGAGGCTTTATAATCGCCGTCCGCTATTTTTTGGATGAAGGCGGGAATATCAATACCAACGGGGCACCCTTTGATGCAGGGTTTGGTTGGGCATTGCAGACAGCGCTCGGCTTCAAGTTTCGCCTGTTCTTCAGAGTAGCCGAGAGTGACTTCCTGCATATTGCCGCGCCGCACGGCGGGATCTTGCGCGGGCATTTCCTGCGCTGGAATGGCCAGCCGCTGTTTTGGCGAAAGTGGCTTGGTGAGTTTGGTTAGCTCGTTGCGGGCTTCTGCGGCAAGTTGTTCAGCGGTGTGGTGAATCATAGTATCAAACCTCAGGCTTCTGCTTTTTCAATGGCCTCTTCGAGATGGCAACGGTGGTGGTCGGTGTCCTCGCGCTGTTTGTAGGCTTTCAGGCGGCTGATCATATTGTCGAAATCCACCAGATGCCCGTCAAATTCGGGGCCGTCCACGCAAACAAATTTTGTTTCCTTGCCGACCGTCACGCGGCATCCGCCGCACATGCCGGTACCGTCCACCATGATGGTATTGAGTGAAACCATGGTGTGTACGTTGTAGGGGCGGGTGGTTTCGGCGCAGAATTTCATCATGATGGGTGGGCCGATGGCGACAGCTAGGGCCGGTTTCGGATTGGCCTCACAAAATTCCTTGAGCGGCGCGGTGACAAGGGCTTTGCGTCCGTACGAACCGTCGTCGGTGCAGATAATCAGTTCGTCGGCAATTTTGCGCATTTCGTCTTCGAGAATTAGAAGCTGTTTGTTGCGTGCACCCATGATGATGATGACTTCGTTGCCGGCGGCTTTCATGGCCTGCGCAATAGGGTGGAGCGGGGCGACACCAATGCCGCCACCGACGCAGATTACGCGTCCGAATTTTTCAATATGGGTCGGCTGACCAAGCGGGCCGACAAGATGTTCGATGGTATCCCCGACATTTTTAAGCGCTAGCAGGTGGGTGGTGCGCCCCACGGCCTGGAAAATAATGGTGATGGAACCTTCGACGGGGTCGGCATCGGCGATGGTCAGCGGGATGCGTTCGCCGAAGTGGCTGTTAAGTTGGAGAATGACGAACTGTCCGGCGCGGCGCTCGCTGGCAATTAATGGAGCCGCAATCCGCATTTGGAACACCTCGTTGGAGAGCTGTTTTTTGAAAAGTATTTGGTTCATATGGGGGCGCATACTAGAGAACAACGGTTGGAAAGTGAACCCAGAAACCCAAAAAACGTCTTCTCCATTTGCTGTTCGGTCAATCGGAGTTAAATCTCTTTTAGCAGGTCATTTAGATAAAGCTGGGTGATCATATCACAATCGAGACGGTGGCCGGCTTTATAGGAAGTGATTTCGCCGACGAAGCGCGCTTCGGGAATCAACGCGACAGCGGCCAGCAGGTCGAGTACGCCGCGGTGCCATGCTGCTTCCAGCGATTTTCCGTTACGAATCAAGCGCGGCTGATTGTGGTAGCCATTTTTCTTGGCGATCAGAATATTCTGATCGGTGTAGCCGAGATTGCGGATGTCGGCGAAAATCTTACCGATGGTTTTGCAATACAGCATTTTACCGTACGGCGTGTTGGTGCGAGCCTCGGCGCCGGTCTGGATATTGGTAAAGTTTACTGGGAACCGGATGCGCTGCTGTCCGATGGCATTATTGAAATTGACGGCGGCATCTACGGTCAGTTTTGGCACGGAGCCAGTGTGTGGTGCGAAGGTCAGGAACTGTCCGTGATCCCAGCCAAGGGTCACCGGCTCTTTAACGGTTACATATTTAACCGGACGGTTCACGGTACGTCGTCCCGCACGTTCCAAGGCTTCGATCAGATCCAGACTGCCGCGCACGAAAAGCGGCGGATCGCCAGAGTCGATTTTGATCATCAGGTTGTCGATATCCAGACCCATGCGTAGCGCAATGAGGTGCTCGACCATACGCACATAATTGTGAGGACCGCCAGCGCGCAACACAATGTTACTGACGATCGAACCGGTGGTCCAGACGTTGTCAATGGAAACACGGATTGGCAGAGCGGTTGGTTTATCAGCTCGATCCAGCCACCAGCCCTCGCGGTCAGTTGGCTCAAAGGTGATGGTTGTGGTGGCTTTGCGGGCAAAGGTTCCCAGTCCTGAAACGCTCACAGGCACAGCGATAGTTTTCTGCTGGGTGCGGGGCGGGTGGCTCGGCTGATCGGTTAAATCGAGATCAAACGGAATCCGATTGAATTCCTCATATGAAGAGGAAAGTATTTTTTCGTTGCCCGCCAGAAGACGTCCTGGTTGTTTGTTCATGTACTTTGTCCGTGGTTAATGATCAAATTTCGTGGCCTAAAATACGAAAGCCGCTATAGTCTTGCGAGTTCCAAACTTTGGAAAAACAGATAAATTTTATGGAGCACCACAGATTACTTCGATCGGTTGGAACGGTCAGCGCTTTCACCATGCTGAGCCGGTTGCTTGGTCTGTTGCGTGAAACGGTTACCGCCGCCGCGTTTGGAACCAGTGCGGTGATGTCCGACTTCGTCGTGGCCTTCCGCATACCCAACATGTTCCGGGCACTTTTTGGCGAAGGGGCCCTTTCTTCGGCCTTTGTGCCGGTTTTTTCTGCAGTCCGTGCCAAAGAAGGCGAGTCTGCCGCCTGGCGTTTTGCCCGCCGAGTATCCACGCTACTGGGCGCGGTACTGATTGTTATCGTACTGATCGGCATTGGTATCACTTTTTTTCCGCCGCTGGTCGAAGCCTTCCGCCGAGGCACGCAGACCCTGCCGCTTCTGCGGATCATGTTGCCGTATCTTTTTTTCATCTGCCTGACCGCATTGTCGCAGGGAATTCTGAACAGCTTCGGAAAATTTGCACTGGCGGCCTTCACGCCGTGCCTGTTGAATATCACCTGGATCGCCTTTGTACTCTTTGTTTGTCCCCTCATGGGCACAACGCCGGAAGACCGGATTTCCGGTGTTGCACTGGGCGTACTGGTCGCGGGTGCGGTACAACTGGCGGCACAGTTACCCGCCATGTACCGGCTCGGCTGGCGTCCGGGTGCAGATTTGAATGTCCGCGACCCACAGGTCAATCGCTTTCTTGGACTGATGGGGCCGTCGGCACTCGGACAGTCTGTTACCCAGATCAACATGACCATTAATAGCATCATGGCGCGCTGGGCCACGCCGTGGGCCGCCGCCACCATGTATTTTGCTGAACGACTGCTCTATTTCCCGCAAGGCATTCTCGCCACGGCCATGAGCACCGTCCTGCTGCCGGTTTTTTCCAACCACGCCGCCGTCGGCGAAGAAGAGCGAATCCGCATAACCATAAACCGCGCCTTGCGCATGCTGTTGTTTGTCATGATCCCGGCGGCGGTCGGACTGATGGTGCTGGCCCGTCCGGTTACCGAAATGTTGTTGGGGTGGGGCGCATTTGACGTGGATTCCGTGGAACGCACGGCGGCGGTATTGCGGGTCTATGCGCCCGGGCTTTTCTTCTTCGGACTGGCTAAAGTTTTTGTTCCGGCCTTCTACGGACTCGGCGATACACGCACGCCGTACCGCAACGGCTTGGTCAGCGTCGGCATCAACTTTTCGCTTAACCTGGCGTTTACGCTGACGTTGCCGACTGAATATAAAGCCATGAGCCTCGCTGGTTCTGCCGTCGTATCGGAAGCGTTTAACGGACTGACGCTCGGCTGGCGACTCGGACGACGGATCGGTTCCTTCGGCTGGCTTTCGGTATTGGCTGGCGCGGGTCGTGCGCTCATCGCGGCAGTGATCATGGGCGCGACAACCATCTTTGTTCACGACTGGATTTTCCAAACCTTGAAAAATCATCTTGCTGGGAAATTGGTACAGTTTACTTCCGTCGGTGGCGCGATAGCTGTCGGCATGGTAGTTTACCTGATTGTTTCCATCGTGCTCTGCCGCCGCGAAGCCGCGCAGGTCTTCAACGCCATCCTGCGTCGTAAATGATGCGCGGTCGCCGCCCGCACCCACAGTTGCTGTAGCCGAGGCCGGTGGCCTCGGCCTTATCTTTTTTAAGAATGAATTAACCGCAACAGAACGCATAGGATGCAAAAAATAAAATGTAGACACGGTGTCCTCACCGCGTTCCAACTATTGAACCTGAGGTATTTTGAAAGTGCTTTTGGTATTCCCCAAAAGAAGAGACCGACAAAAAAAGTGTCACCCATTAGAGGTTCCGGTCAAACACAAAACACCCCTCCATAGCCGTTTCTCAACGGCTTTCTCATTTTCTTTTTGTTGATCGGCTAACCGTCTCTCCACCACCGAACGTCTCATTGCAATCTTGGTTTTCGTCACGTGGTTTAATCAGTCACCCATCTGGATCTCGGATGC
>JBBQSL010000184.1:0-6026 GCA_038213895.1 Kiritimatiellales bacterium
GCCATGTTTTTTCCAAGGTTTGAAAACCTCCGGCTTGTTACCGTCACGCCGGACTCTATAATGGGCGGCTTATGAGTTATCCTCCGAAAATCAAAAAGGCGCTGCGCAATATCACCATCGGGCAGTGTGCCGGACTGCTCGGTCCGCTGCTTTTCGGCAACGGTTTCATGCTGGCGTATGTACTGCGGCTGGGTATTCCCGCCTACCGCATTCTGTTTCTCTTCGCCCTTCTGCCGCTGATCAGCATGGCCTTGACGCTGCCTTTTGCCTGGATGGCTGATTGCATGGGAAAGAAAAAACTCGGCGGCACAGGAATGGCCGTGTCGATTGTCGGCTTTCTTCTGCTGCCGCTGGCCGCCTTTATGCCGAACCATGCGTCGTGGTGGCTGACTGCCGGGATTATTATTTTCGCAATCGGCAATACGGCCAACGGAGCCAGCTGGTTTGCGTTGCTGAGTCCGATTGTCCCCAAAGAAATCCGCGGGCGCTGGTTCGGGCAGATGCGTATCTCCTGGCAGACGACATCGATTATTTTTTCACTGGGACTGGCGATTCTGCTGCGTCATCGTCCGGAACTTTACATTTTCCAGATCCTGTTGGCGGCAACCGGCGCACTGATGGTTGTGCGGCTGATTTTTTATATGCAGATTCCGGAACTGGATCCGCACCATCCGCCGCAGGCCGGCTTTTTCCGGACACTGGGATCAGTGCTTAGGATTCCGGGCTACCTGAGATTCTGCTGTTATACCTGCATACTGGCGTTCATCAGTTCGGCGACAGGACTTCTCGGTCTGCTGCAAAAAGAAATTCTCGGCTTTAGCGACAGCCAGCTGGTGATGATGGGCAATCTGCTGTCGGTCGGAACGGTCGCAGGATTTTTCGTCGGCGGAAAAATGGTGGATCATCTCGGGGCCAAACCGGTTTTTCTCTCCGGCCATATTATTTTCGCGATCGCGCTGACAGGCATCCTGTTGCGCGGATTTCTGCCGTTTCCGCTGATTACCACCATGGGGCTGGCCGCCCTGCTCTGCGGAGCCGTGCAGGGCGCAACCGGTATTGCCGGCACGTCTGAACTGCTGGCACTGATTCCGCAGGAAAACAAATCGCTCTCCGCCGGATTCAATCTGACGCTGACGGCGGCGGGGATATCGTTCGCAGGACTTTTGAACGGGCAACTGTTGAAAATGAAGGTGCTCCCGTCACAGTGGATGTTTTTTGGACAGTCGATGACCGCCTACGATATACTGCTTGCCGGTTTTATGGCGGCAACTGTGCTGATGGCAGCAGCCATTGTATTGGTGCCGACCATCCGCCATCTTCGCAGCCAGTGGTTGCCGCAGAACAGATAAACCTCACTTAAGAATTACGGATCAGAACGAAAGGCCACCGAGTCCGGAGGGTTGCGGCGCGGCCCCGAACGGCAGACGATTTCCCGCAGGCTGCGGCGGGACGAGCGCCTGAAAGCGGGCATCATTCCACAGGGGCTGGAAGCGCGCATCTTTACGCAGCACGGCACGGTTCTCCGCCCTTTTCAACCGCCCCTTTGAGCGTTTCGAACGCCAGACCGGACCGGCCCAGTGCAAGGCGCACAGCAGCCAGTTCAACCTGCATACGCAGATCATCGAGTTTGTCCGCCAGATATTTGATAAAAACCGGCTCAACCAGTTCGACACGCTTCATCTGAACAACCTGCTCCGCGTAATCAGCCCGACGCATCACGACCGTCGCCAGAAGAAACAGAGGAAAATCCTGATCGATTCCGCCATAGCTTCAGCGATGGCGGGAGCCTGCACCCACTTTATTTTCAACCTTTGGAAACCGTACCGCGGGCATCCTGCCTGCTCTTCCAAACATTGGAACCTAACTTCATTTTTATTCACCCAAAACACAAAATAACGATTTAGGCGGACTGACCCCGGCCATGACCCCGGCCATGAAAAACAGCAGGACTTAAACCAAGCTCAGTTCGAGTCTGGATTTATGCTTCTTCCAGTCAGGCATGGTTTGTTCCAGCAACCGGTAAAAGGCGGGGCCGTGGTTGCGGTGCGCCAGGTGGCAGAGTTCGTGAGTAAGCACATAGTCGATGCATTCACGCGGCGCGCAAATCAACTTCGTGTTTAAAGTCAGGTTTCCTTTGCTGGAGATACTTCCCCAGCGGGTTTTCATCGTGCGGGTTTTTAAGTTTGGACGGGAGAATCCCTGCTTTTCAAAAGGACGCCAGCAGCGTTCGAACGATGCTGCAAAATGCTGCGCAGCTTTTTCGGCAACCCACCGATCTAGCAGGCTTTTTGTAACTTCTGGGGATACATTGCCGTTTACGGAAACCGTCAACCAGCCCCGACGTAGCTTCACGGAAGATTCTGTTCCAGAAAGAACCTTTAGCCGGTATTGCTTCCCCAGATAAAGATGGGTTTCGCCGCTGATATAATGTCGGGGTGGAGTGCGCGGTTTAAACTGCTGGAAATAGTCGAGTTTACTTTTAATCCAGCGACTCCGACGCAGCACCCGTTTTTTTACCTCTTCCGTCGAGATTCCTTCGGGTGCTTTCACAATCACTTTTCCGTCTGGATAGACCGCAATCTGCATGGTTTTGCGACGGGAAAGCAGCAGGTCGAACGAAAGCGTCTCTTGTCCGTAGGTTATGCTGTACGGAATGGCAGTCATTTTCCGGTCCGGAATTTTGCGACGCGCATGGTGTACTCGATAATATCATCCATTTGTTCCGTGGTTAACGGAATGCCCTGGGTGCCCCGGATCTCATCATAGAGATAATCATCAATTTGATTCTCCGCCTGATTTTGGGCATCCTCATCATCCCAAAAATGCACGATGCTGATAAACGGCTGGAGAATCTGCTGAACAGCCAACGCAAGGCGGACAGCGGCTTTTTCATTTTCCTTGGTGAAAATGGGGAGGTTCACGCCGTAATAAGCCATGGCATCATCATTACCCGACAATTCGTCAGGCACTCCGTCATGCTGGCGTGTTACCACCTTGTGGCGTAGATCCGACACCCGACTCAGATATTCCTGCCCTGAAATCAGCTTCTGCCGGAACTCGTCAATCGCATCCTGAATCATTTTGGAGAATTTGGAGTAGAACGCCGGGTCTTCCTCCATTTTTTCCGTAATAACCTTTTTCACCGCATGGGCGATGGCATCAGCCCGGGCGGCAGGTGTGCGGGTCGAATAGACGCCGCTTTCTTCTTTCACCGCATTGAAGCTCTGATCATCGAAAATATTGACCGGCTCATTGAGCTGAATAACTTCGTTCGCCTGAATATGCGTATCCAGCAGCTTCTTGATTCGGGGTTCATAGTCGCGGTAGTCGATGGCCTCGGCATAACGCATTTTGACGGAGACCCGGAGCTTATGGAAACGCTTCAGCTCGCTTTTATAGCGCTCTAAAAGTTCATCCTCCGTTTCGGTCACAAACTTTTTACTGGAAAGAGCGATGGCCAGCGTCTTGCTGTATTGCCTCAGGCGGGCATAAAACTCTTCGCGCAGCGCATCATCGGCCAGTAGCTGTTCGTAGGCCTCTTCGTCGTAACTGTTTTTGACGGTCTTGAAGAGATCCCACAGATCGGAATAGTGCTGAGGCAGCTTTTCAACCTCCTCATTAATGGACGTCATCGTTCCGGCCAGGTCCTGCTCATCGAATCCTTCCAGTGCGTTATACATCGTCAGCGCATTATCCAGCTCGCCGAGCAAACCGACATAATCCACCACATAACCATAATCCTTGCCCTCATAGAGCCGGTTCACGCGGGCAATCGCCTGAAGCAGCGTATGCTCCCGTAATTCCTTGCAGAGATAAATAACGGTATTGCGCGGGGCGTCGAAGCCGGTGAGAAGCTTGCTGACTACAATCAGGATTTCCGGCTCATCCCCGAACTTAAACTGATTTGTAATCTGGGTATTGTATTCTTCTTCACTTCCGTAGCGGGACATCATCTTCGTCCAGAACTTCAGCACTTCATCGGTCGGTTCTTCATCGGTCTCTTCATATCCTTCGCGGGTGTCCGGTCCGCTGATAACTACTTCGGAAGAGACAACGCCCAAACTATTCAGATATTCCTGATACTTCAGCGCCACCGCCTTTCCGGGAGCCACCAGTTGTGCCTTGAAGCCGGTTCCCTGCCAGCTGGCGCGATAGTGCTCGCTGATATCGAACGCCCGCATATAGACCACCTGCTCGGTCTTATTCAGCATCTCGGCGCGGGCATATTTACGCTTCAAATCCGCCTTCTGCTCTTGGGTCAGCCCCTGAGTGTGCCGATCAAACCAGAGGTCGATCGCGGCCTTATTCTGCTCCATCTCCACCAGACGGCCTTCGTAGAGCAAAGGCACCACCGCGCCGTCTTCTACGGCCTTGCTGATCGGATAATGCGGCTCAATCAGACCGCCGAACTTCACGAAATTATTTTTTTCCGCCTTCATCAGTGGCGTACCGGTAAAACCAATGTAGCAGGCGTTCGGAAACATCTGCCGCATCCGGGCCGAAAACGAACCGAACTGCGTACGGTGGCTTTCATCCACCAGCACAAAAATATCGGGCGAATCGTCCTGATGCTTACGCACCTTCATCGCCTTATCGAACTTATGAATCAGCGTCGTAACAATCGTCGCCTTTTGATCGGCCACCAACGACAGCAAATCACGGCCCGACGTAGCCCGCACTGGATTCAACCCACAGGCAGCAAACGTATTGCCCAGCTGACGATCCAGATCGTCGCGGTCGGTCACCAAAACAATCCGGGGATTGGAAATGTCGGAATCGAGCGCCAGATTGCGCGCCAGCATCACCATCGTCAGCGACTTGCCGGAACCTTGTGTATGCCAGATAATCCCGCCCTTGCGGCGACCCTCGCTGTTCTGCTGCTTAATCCGATCCAGCGTTGATTGAATTACAAAATACTGCTGATAGCGGGCGATCTTCTTGATCCCTCCGTCAAACACCGTGAACTTATACGCCAGCTCCAGCAACCGTTCCGGGCGACACAGCGCAAACAGTGCCTTATCCTGCTCCGTCACCAGCCGTTCGCCCTCTGCTTCCAGCTCATCAAAAAACCGCCGCGCCATCGCAAACTCGCCCGAAAAAAGTTTCGCTTTTTGTGCTTCGTCCAGTGGCCGTAGTATGGGCGACATCGATGTCGCCCATACTACGTCCTCCTTCCATACGCCCCAAAACTTTTTCCCCGTTCCAGCGGTGGCGTACCGCGCCTCGTTCTTATTGATCCCCATCACCAGCTGAGCCGTTGTGAACAACGTCGGGATAAAGGCATCGCTCTGATTACGGATCGACTGCGAAACCGCCTGCTCCACCTCAATGTCCGGGGCCTTGCACTCAATCACCGCCAGCGGAATTCCGTTCACGAACAGCACGATATCCGGCCGTGCAGTTTCATTGCTGCGGGTGCGCTCCACGCTGAATTCAGGCACAACATGAAACACATTGCTCTCAACGTTTTTCCAGTCGATGTAACGCAGCGGAAAACTCTTGGAATTGCCGTCGATCGATTGCTCAAAGCCCTCGCCGAGCGTAATCAAATCGTAGACCGCCTCATTGGTTTTTTGCAGGCCGTCGAACTTGATCGTCTTCAGTTTTTGAATGGCCGACTGAATATTCTCCTCACTGAAAAGATAACTGCCGCCCTTGTATTGAATGCGGTTAATACGCTTCAGCTGTTCACGCAGAATATTTTCCAGCAATACATTGCTGAATCTCCCCAGACGCTCCTTCAGCGCCGCTTCCGGCGACAGATAGGTGAAGCCCAGATTCATCAGCACCTGCAGGGCTGGGATCTGCGACAACTGTTTTTCGTTAAACCGAAATGGACTCATCGGATTTTCTCCTTCACAGGCAGCTCGCGGATCAGGCGGTCGAGCATTCCGCCAGGGGTTACATGCGGGAGCCAAAGTTGATCGGCATTTTCCAGCACAAAACGATTGCGGGCCTCGGACGAAGCCAGATCGCCATCGCGCTGACGCATTTCCAAAATCAGCAATCGGTTTTCTTCCAACGCT
>JBBQSL010000185.1:0-5927 GCA_038213895.1 Kiritimatiellales bacterium
CTTCCCGAAGGTCTTAAACGGACTGGACTGGGTGCCGCTATTGTTGTCGCTGCCTGCCGGGCTGACATAAAGAACCACCGGCGTTTGCAGACCGAAGACAACCGCCCCGGTCACACCCGATACATCCACCTCTTTTTGTACTCCGCGAACAGCCTCGGCACAGGCGGCTGCCAAGCACAGCCCCGCCATCAATCCAAACCTACATAAACGAGCTCTGGACTCTCGCCGTCTCATATTTTTATCATTTGACTGCATAAACCTACTCCAGACTCAGTATAACACGGCGGGCCGACAAAATCCAGAGTCTGGCTGGGGAACCAAGAGATCCGGTGCGACGGCATGCGAAGACCGCGCCATCCGGACCCACCGGTTCAAAATTTAAATTTTGTTATTCAAACGAACGTTCGCTGATGATCCGGCCATTAGGGTTTACCTTACTGGCGGTGACAAAGATCATCAGGTTGCGCTTGACGGTGCGCTCGCCCTCGGAGCGGAAGAGCCGCCCGACCAGCGGAATGCTGCCCAGCACCGGAACGCGGTCGCTGAAAGCTTCAGTCTTCTCGCCAATTAAACCACCCATACCGATGGTGGCGCCGCTGGCCACCGAAACTTCGGTTTTGACTTCGCGGCGGTTAAAGAGCGGCAGCTGTGCAACAACCGGTTCATGCTCAAACTGCATCCCGACACGGTACTGATAATAGGTGTAGGAGGAATCCGCCGGAGCAAGTTCGAACTGCTGCCAGCCGAGCAGTTCGTTGATCTTCGGGTTGATTTTCATCTGAATCTCATCGCCTTTGATGGTCGGAGTAACGGTCATTTCCACGCCGAGGATCTTTTCCGTAAAATCCTGATATTTGACATGCAGGACTGTTCCTTGAGAGCTACCCGCTTCATACACGGCAGGATAAAAGTGCCGCTCGCCTACTGTGATTACCGCCGGCTGTCCGCTGAGCGTAACCACACTCGGAGCGGAGAGAACATCCACGCCGGATGCCTGATCCAGTGCGCGAATCAGTAAATCTACAGCATTGCCGCCGACTTTACCGGATACACCGAGAGTGCCTGAACCTGTTGCGGTGCTGTTAAAGGTGTCTTCAATTCGGGTGGTGGTGCCGTTGCCTGTCACACGTCTCTCCCCAAGCCCAAGCGCTCCGGTCTGGTCAAACGGCATACTGCGCAGTGCGCCGCTGAAAAGATCCTGCTCGTCGTTAATCGACCAGTTTCCATCCAAATCGACTCCGTTTCCGCCAGTTGCATCGGACCACTTGAACCCGAGTTCCTGCAGTGCGCCTTCCGAAAATTCGACAAAACGGGCTTCGATTTCAACCTGTCCGGCATCGCCCTGACGGGGTGCCTCCATGGAGGCGATGATCGACTCCAGTCGCTCGATGTTACTGCGTGTATTCAACACAAACAGCCGATTCAGTTGCGGACGGTACAAGGCGTAAGCGTTTTTCGGGAAAGCAACTTCTGGGAACGCGGTTGCCACATCCACTGAATTCGTTTCATCCGCGACCCGCAGAGCCTGCCGGGCTTTGGCTGACAGAGGATAGTCACGGAAAATCATCCCGTTCCATGCGTTCTTCACCTCATGGATGGCAGATTCCTTAGCGCTCATTTGTTTCTTATCCGCCATTTTTCCAAGATAGTAGCGGGCGACCGGATTATTCGGTTCGGCGACCAGAACACGCTGAAATCCCGCACGGGCGGCCTCATAGTCGCCAGCCACATACTGTTCTCGACTCTGTTCGATTACGACGGGTACGTCAACCGCCGCAGGCGCGACGTTTTCGGGAGCCGCAACAACAGACGGTTTTGCGAGTTCCTTCATGATGGATTGCACATCTCCGGTGCTATTCTGTCCATAGGCCGCGCTGAACGCCAATCCACAGACCGTTACAATTTTAATTACGTTTTTCATGGTTTATTCTCCTTGCCTTATGGAATCAGTTGTTGAGGGCGACATTGGACTTACACTGACCATCGGCAGCGATGCTGGCCGACACGAAAATCATCAGATTGCGCTTAATGCTGCGTTCGCCTTCAGAACGGAACAGACGACCGATCAGCGGGATGCTTCCCAGCACCGGCACTTTGTCTTTATAGGTTTCTAGCCGGTCATAGATCAGACCGCCCAGTCCGACGGTGCTACCGTCAGCCACGTCCACCTGCGTCTTGATTTCGCGCACGCGAAAATAGGGCAGCTGTCCATTGATCGCCTGCAGCGGAACGCCGAACGCTTCATGATCCGGCATACGGTCTGAGTTGCGGTAACCTGTCGATCCCGTATTGGGATCGCCGCTGATCGTCGCTGCCATTTGATCCCAGGCTTTTGAAATACCTTGTGCCGGGAGATTCAAAATCGGAAAAGTTCCGCCGACCCGGTAGGCGTCGGGAGTCGATCCGTTGATCATCATCATAGAAGCTTTCGGACTGACTTTATAGGTGTCATAGCCGATCAGATCGACCACCTTTGGATTCAGCTTCAGCCGGATTATATTATTTCTCTGGATTTCCGGTATAACGCTGAAGTGCACGCCCATCAGTTCGGACTTCCAGTCCTTATGTTCGATATGAATATTAATGTCCGAAGATTCCACGCTGAATGATCTAGCAACATCACGGTCTTCGCCCACCCACATTTCGGCGGATTTCCCGTCCATCGTGGTCAGGCTGGGCGAGGAGAGCACATCGGAATCGCCAGCCTGTTCGAGCGCACTGATCGCCACACGCAGCGGCATCCAGCCTGTTTTGGTCAGCACCATCGAACCCGCCGCGCCGGGGGTTCCGCCTAAGGCCCCGGCCGCTGAGCGCAGACCGGTGCTGAGCACATCCTGATTACTGTTCAGACTCCAATCGCCGGCAAGATTAACACCGTTGGGTCCAGCATCTTCAATGCGCCAGCTAAAGCCCAACTGGTTTAGTGCGCTTTGGCTGACTTCGATAAATTTAGCTTTAATTTCGACCTGTTTATAGTTCCGTTCTGCACGATGATAGCGGGATATCACCTCTTCAATTGCGCTGAGGTTGGACGCATTATTGAAAATAACCAGACGGTGGACCTCTGGTCGGTAATACGCCGTGGTGCCTTCAGGAAAATCAACACCTTTGAAAAATGCACGCACATCGACGGTGGCTTCTGTGTTCGCGGAAGAAGGTGCTAACTGGTCGCCGACCGCCGAACTGACGGTGTAGGTGCGCATGCTGATTTTATCGGAGGAATCCCAGGTCTGGGTCACTTCAGCGAGCATTTCTTGCCGCACGGTTTCACGGGGTGTGTCTCCTTCGAAAGCCGCTTTGACCCCGTAAGCCGTGTTGCGCAGTTCATCGCCGACGAAAGAAACCGCGCCGCCAACCGCTTGAACGGTCTCGGCCGGAATCGTTTTAACCGCGTTAACCGCTGATTCAAGCGCAACATCACTTTCATCCGGCAACCCCGTCGGAGAGGTGATCACCGTTTTAGCCTGCGCGTACAGTCCAGACACCACCAAGGCGGCTATGAGCCAAACCAATTTCTTCTTCATCTTCGTCTCCTTTGCGTTATGATTCCCCGCGCCCGCTGGCTTCCAGTCCAGCGAGCCTTTTAACCTTTCAGCACTACCACACCACACCGATCCGATAATAAATCATCGGCAGGTTAAGGTGTCTAATCTCCGTATCCATATAGCTGACACCGTTGGTGACAGTAGCCAGCTCACTCCATTGTTCAAACTGCACCGTCAGATCGGTGGTGAAATAAATTTTATAGGTGCGCTGAATGCCGTCTTCCGGCGGAGTCCACGAAAGAAGCGTTCCGGTTGCCGGATCGTGGATGATTTGGGGGGTAAACACTTCGGTTCCAAACGTCTTCTGATCATCGGTCAAAGTGCTTTCATCCGCCAGCGCGGATGCGCGGGCAAAAACCGTTTGCGGGCTGTTGGTCACGGTGAAGGTGACGGACAGTGTGTTTGTGCCAGCGGCACCGTTATTTTTAATATTCAAAACGGTGTTGGTGCTGATGGTGTTCATTCCCGCCAGCTGGCCGGATGCGTTTCCGGTGATGGTGATTTCCGCCGCGCCGTGAGCCTGAACAATTCCGCTGGCAGGGCTGTAGCTGATTACCTGAACTTCGTCGGCCTGGAAAGCGACAATCCGGTTGCTGATCGAGTCGACATATTGGGTATAGATCAGACCGGAAATCGGATAGGAGTTGGTTGTCCAGTCGCCCAGTTGCACAAGATTCCATGCGGATGCACGCGTCACGCCGTTAAAAACATCCCGCAATCCGGGGGCAATCGTTGAAGGCCACTGGAAGCCTTCCAGATGTTTGTACTGGAAGGTGATATTGCCGTTCGGCTTGAGGATAAGCTGAAAGGTCTGATTGCTGCCGCCGTTCAGGCCGTACTGCCGCATGTTTTCCCAGGTAACGACCAGCCGTTCGATTGTGGAATGATAGGTGATCGTTGCATTCTCATCGCGCATCAGATCGCCGAGATAGGGAGCGATCAGCTGATTGGGCAACTGGTTCGTCGAAATGTCACGAGTTGCAAATACCCGTCCGGTGGTATCCAGTTGCAAGGCACCATTTGCGCTGACGGAAAACTGAGAATAACTTCTGCCGATGTATGGGAATGTAAAGCCGATCGGAAGTAACGAACTGGAGCCTTCATCGTCAGCAGTAATGAACGGATTGGGGTCAGGGTCTTTCAGTTCGATAGTTTTTCCGACCTGTGAGATATCGATCCAGTTGTAGTCGGCCGCAATCCTCGTCAACATAGCGGATGGCGCACTTTTATCGCTGATTGAAAAAGTAAGCGGGCCGGTTCCGCTGTTGGTGATGATAAATGGGACAGAAGTGACCTGTCCGGCCGCGCCGGTAAACGAAAGAGATGAAATGGCGCTGTAAACCGGACTGGCTGCTATGACATTGGCCGTGACGACTACAGAGGTTGATCCGCCGGATCTCCAGCTGAACTGCGCATTGAACGTAACGTTGGCTCCGGCGATTTTTTTGGACGCATCGGCAATAAAAGTCACGGTTTTCGAGCCCAGCGGCGCGACGGTTACGGTCTGGCCTGGGGAGTAACTCACCCATCGATCCTGTTGCGGCGTCAATAGAACCGATTTGCCGGTCGCAGGAAGGATGGACAGATTAGTGTAGCTGCCTGCTCCATTTTGAATGCCTACCGTCACTTGATTCGACAGAATTCCATTTAAATTTTTGTAACGGAATTCAATGCGCCCGTCGGTGTAGAGCGCCGTTTGAAATTCTAGATTCGTTCCGCCAGCATAGCCAGTCTGCGAGATGTTGCTGTAGGTAATCACCAGATAATCGTGCTGGCGGATCATCCGGATGCTGCCGGCTGGTGATTTTAATTTGCCCCACAGTGGCGCAATCAGCAGAATGTTGTTGGTTGAGGGCAACAATCCGCTGCGATCAGTACTCCGAGCTGGGACATTGGTTAGACCGATGTACCCGTCTGCCGTGACATAGAAGTTACTGTAGACCGTTCCGTAAAACGGGAAGCCGAATCCGATCGCTTTTGACGAGCTGACGCCTTCGGTTTCAGCCTCAATATAAATGCTGTTGGTGTTCGGATCATTGAGCAGAATCGTATCGTATGCCGCAACAAAACCACTGATGCCGCTGTTGCCCGGCGTGACGGTGTAGGAGGTGCTCCACGCCGCGTTGTCGGTGACATCAAAAGTAAGTGTGGCATTACCGGAATTCGTGACGACAACCTGTGTATTAGTGGCAGTCGCGCCTGAAAGAGCGATCAGCGTGATTGCTACGGGACTAACGGAGGGAATTCCTTGTTTAAATACACTGAGCGGGAATGTATTCGTCCAGACTCTGGAACCGAACCGGTTGGTAACGCTGAACCAGTACGTACCGTTCGGTGCAGCTGGAAGGATCGTCACCCGATAGGTCGTTGAGGTTAATGCCC
>JBBQSL010000186.1:0-5818 GCA_038213895.1 Kiritimatiellales bacterium
CTTCCCGAAGGTCTTAAACGGACTGGACTGGGTGCCGCTATTGTTGTCGCTGCCTGCCGGGCTGACATAAAGAACCACCGGCGTTTGCAGACCGAAGACAACCGCCCCGGTCACACCCGATACATCCACCTCTTTTTGTACCCCGCGAACAGCCTCGGCACAGGCGGCTGCCAAGCACAGCCCCGCCATCAATCCAAACCTACATAAACGAGCTCTGGACTCTCGCCGTCTCATATTTTTGTCATTTGACTGCATAAACCCACTCCTTTTCCTTTTTTCTCGATCGTCCGCCCAGCCATCTGGCCGGTTACGGCATTCTGAACCAAAAAATGAGTGTGGATACAAAATCATTCTGCCTGCTGTTTCTGCGCGTTGTTTGTGTAATAGGTCTCTTGATCAAGAATCGCGGCGGCATCAAATTTCTGATAGCGATCCAGCAGTTTTTTCAGAACTTCCGGATGTGCCGTAGCCAGATCATTCACCTCGGTTGGATCCTGATCGAGCCGGAAGAGCTTCCAGCCGTTCGTGGAGTCAAACCATGCTTTCCAAGGCCAGTCCAATACGGCTTTTTGATCCACATGCCGTCCGTATTTCATTTGGAAAAACATCGGTTTGGGCGCACTCCGGGCGCCCTGTCCGGTTAATCCGGGCAGGATATTCTGCCCGTCAAGCGGCCGAAGTCCCTGTGGATATTCCGCGCCCGCCACTGCAAGAAAGGTCGGAAAAAAATCGAGGATATTCAGAGGAATGTCGTCGATGCGGCCCGCAGCAACCCGACCTGGCCAGCAGACGACCAGCGGGGAGCAGACTCCTCCGTTCGAGTTCCATGTTTTATATTTTATAAATGGCGTAGTAACTGCATTGCAAAACCCGAGCGGAAGAAGCCGAAACGAATCCGCAGTTCCGGCGGGCCTTTCCGGGGTGCGGTCATAAAGAAGCTCTGCCGAAACCCCGTTGTCCGATGTAAAACAGATTAGCGTATTATCGAGTTCACCAATCTGTTCCAAATAGTCCAGCACCCGCCCGATCTGCTGATCCATACGATCCACCATGGCGGCATGAACTGCCATGCAACGTGCAGCATCGTCCTTTTGCGGCCACTTTTCCCAATCGACAACATCCGGATCTCGAGGAGAAAGCTTCCATTCGGAGGAAAAGATCCCGCATTTCAACAACTGTTCATACCGGTTGCTGCGCAACCGATCCCAGCCATTTGTATACTTATCGGCATATTTCTGAATCAGTTCTTCCGGAGCCTGAAGCGGCCAGTGCGGCGCGGTGTAAGCAAGATAGAGGAAAAAAGGCTGATTCGCAGGTCTCTCATTAAGGAAATCCAGCGCGTACTGCGTGTAGGCATCGGTGGAATAAAACGTGTTCCCGTCCGGAACAACAGGTTCCCCATTAAGTGCATACTCTTGCCTCATATAACAGCGGGGATCGAGTTGTAAAGTGCCGCACGGGTCAAAATGATTCGCGGCACCTTGCAAAAGGCCGAAATAGCGGTCAAACCCCCAGTCCGTCGGCTGATCCGGCACATGCCACTTGCCGGAGCAAACCGTATAGTATCCGGCGGACTTCAATTCTTTTGCTATTGTAGTTACACCGCAGAATTGATCGACCACATGCCCGGCAGTCTGCCGGTGAAAGTGCACTCCGGTTAATAATGAAGAGCGCGACGGAGTGCATTTCGCGTGATTATAAAACCGGGTGAACAGGGTGCCCTGCTGAGCCAGCCGGTTTATATTCGGGGTGTCAATATCTCCGCCGAGAAATCCCGGATCGGACCACCCCATATCATCGGCCAGAATAAAAACAATGTTGGGCCTGCTCTCCGCATTCACCAGCCCGGCTCCGGCCGCAACCTGAAAAATAGAAGCCCCGACAATCGCACTCTGCTTGCGCATAAAACAACCTCCTTTTGATTTGACATGTATTGAATAAAGTTTATCGTTAAAGGTCAAGTTAAAAAAATGCTGTGCCTTTTGACGAAAAAAAATAAAATGGATAAAAAAATGAATTTATTAAAATGGCTGGGTTCCGTGGCTTGTGTGGGGTCGACGGCTCTGGCCGGAGCGGCGGAAAAGCCGCCGAATGTGATTGTGATCATGGCAGACGATCTGGGCTACGAATGCTTGGGATCCTACGGGTGCGAGGTCTACAAGACTCCGCAAATCGACCAGATGGCCAAAGACGGGGTGCGGTTTACCATCGCCCATGCGCAACCCATCTGCACACCATCGCGCGTGCAGATCATGACGGGAAAATACAACGTCAAGAACTACATCAACTTCGCAAAGCTGCTCGAAACGGAGTCGACCTTTGGCAACACCTTCCGAGATGCGGGCTATAAAACCTGCGTAGTCGGGAAGTGGCAGCTGAGTACCGGCAACGACTCGCCCGGAAAATTCGGGTTTGATGAATATTGCCTTTGGAAAATGGGCAATCCGGGCGAGCGTTATGTCAGCCCCGGCATCAATACCAACGGCAAGCACACAACCTATCCCGGCCTGTATGGCCCGGATATCCAGCAGGCCTACGCACTGGATTTTATCAAGCGTAATGTCGACCAGCCCTTCTTTCTTTATTATCCCATGACGCTGGTGCACAAACCCTTCCAGCCGACGCCCGATTCCAAAGATTGGGATCCGAACCGTGACCCATCGTTCGATGATGGAAAATATTTCCCCGACATGGTGAAGTACATGGACAAGCTGGTGGGACAGTTGCTCTCCCGGCTTGCTGAGCTGGGGCTCGCGGAAAACACGTTGGTGCTGTTTACTGGCGACAACGGCACGACGCAGTCGATTACCACTCGCTGTAATGGAAAAAATATCCAAGGAGGAAAAGGGCTGACTACCGATGCCGGAACCCATGTGCCGCTGATCGCCGCATGGACAGGCAAAGCAAAAGCCGGCGTGATCTCCGATCTCATCGACTTCACCGACATCTACACCACCCTCTGCGACGCAACCGGAGTAAAACCCAAAGCAACCGTGGCAAACGACCTCGACGGCGTGAGTTTTCTGCCGCAGATCAAGGGCGAAAGGGGCGCACCGCGAGATTTCAGCTATTGCTGGTACATGATGCGGAAGGACTCTGCGGACATTCGCCAGTTCGTGCACGACGGAGAGTACAAGCTCTACAATACCGGCAAGTTCTATAACACGCAGAAAGATCTGCTGGAAAAATCGCCGATAAAACCGGAAGAAATGACCAAAAAGGAGCACATGATCATGGAGCGCTTCGATAAGCTACTGCTGAAATACGCCGCCATGCGCCCGCCGGAAGTTCAGGTGTTGGTTAAGCCGGAATTCTCTGGAAAAGATTAGCCCGTGCGATCTGCAACACTCCAAAGGTTCCAAACAACCATCCATTTCGCTAGACATCCATGCGATAATGTTTACCGTTAAATTGCAAGCAACCTCTTTTTGGAATTCTCTTATGATTCGACGGCAACAACGGGATAATGCAGGGTTTGGCACTTTCGCTCTGTTTACAGACTCTGGCCGGCACGGCTGTGCATGTGTACGACGAGCCCATCGCCCGGCTTGACTCCCGGATATTCGGTGCTTTTCTTGAAAAAGCGGCAGGATCTGAAACGGGGCCAGATGCCGTCACCGATGAAAACGGTCAGCTTCTTCCGGGGATACTGGAGACCCTGCGGCAGTATTCCATTCCTCTTATTCGTTATCCCGGAGGGTTTATCCCAATATCGCTACGGGGCAATTACTCCGGCATACTGTAACAGGATCTGCTTCCGCCAAGACTGTTCAGGAACTGGGGCCGATAGACATCATCACCACATCTTTCCCGTCGTTTAACGCGAAAGAAGGAACGGTGCAGGTTCCCGCCCGTTCGGTTTCAGTTTATGAATTTCGACCGTTTTCTTCACCATCGCAACCAGCGACCGATTAATATCAGACCCGTATGCCAAAGGCACATGACCGGCAGTTTAAATTCTGCCGAACTCACCGCGCACGACCGGAGGCGCGGGCGATGAACGCACCTGAACCATCCTGCGGAAATGCTGTTAAACTTCAGCCGATCTACAACTCCTTCTGCGGAGGCAGCGAATTGGCACTGATTTCATCCATTTGGGTCTGAAGACGCTTGATAGTCGCGTCCATTTCCGGATTGCTGACGAGGTTTTTCGTCTCCTGATGATCCGCCTGAAGATCATACAACTCAAGAAACCCTTCCGTATTGATCAGTTTGTAGCGGCCATCGAAGATCATCCGGAGTTTGGCGTACGGGGGGGAATCCTGCCCTTCAAATTCGCTGTATTGATATTGCTTATGCTCCGCTGTTTTGTCCTCAAGCAAAGGAAGCAGGGATCTGCCGTCGAGATGCTCCGGATCATAAGCAATCCCTGCAACCTCCATCAACGTGGGATACAAATCAACCAACTCAACCAGCGCCTCGCTTTTCTCACCATGAGTTATCCCGGGAAGGCGGACCAGAAGCGGAACCCGGAGGCTGCCTTCATACATCTGCTCTTTGGAAAAAAGACCGAAATCTCCCAGCATCTCTCCGTGGTCCGCCATAAAAACAATTACGGTCGAATCAGCAGTTCCGCTTTCCTCCAGCGTTTTCATGAACTGCCCAAGCCATTCATCCAGAACCTTCATTTTGGCGGCATAATGCATCTTGATCTCGTTGAGATTCTCCATCGTCCGCGATTTTACCCTGTTCAGCTTCACCACCCGATCAGGCTTACCGCTGAGGCTGTCGGAAATAGAAGCAGGGAAAGAGGTTTCCTTATACAGATCAAGAACTCTTTGAGGCGCGTTCCATGGAGGGTGCGGCGCATGGAAATTGACCAGCAGCATCCAGGGTTGATCCGGGGTATCGGCATGAAATTTTTTCAGCAAGCCGTCCGCCTGATTGCCGACCACATTGTCGTAAAAAAATTCTTCCGCGAGTGGAAATGGTGCGACAGTATCCTCACTGTAGCTCCTGTAGCCGCGCAACAACTCCGGATTGTTCGGAAACATCGCGCGCAAATAATTTCCTTTCCACTCTGCAAGTTCAGATCCGTCCGTGAACCCGAGCTGGCGGAACAGCTCGGTCGATCGCGGAATCGGAGCTCCTTTGACTAAATCGAATTTCCCGACCGTGGCAGTGCGGTATCCGTGATTCATCAGCTGAAAGTACATTGTCGGTGCGCTGGTTTTGAATCCGGCATCATTTGAAGCATACGATTTGGTTGCCGCGACAGGACACACGCAGGTGTTATTGCGGTAGGCGCCAGTCCGTCCGGGATACAGACCCGTTGCAAACGATATCCGGCTTGGCGCACACTGGGGACTGTTACACACACTGTGTGTGAAATGCGTGCTTTCTCCGATCAGTCTGGACAAATTCGGCAGGTCGAGCTGAGACATGCCCAGATCGGGCATCCAGTCCCAGCGCCACTGATCGGCAACAATCATTAAAATATTTTTGGGCGCTGGCGCGGCTTCCTCAGCGCGAGCAAAAAGCCCCGAGCCGCACGTACTGATCGTTGCCGCAGCGGTGATCTCTCTCATAAAAGTGCGTCGATTGATTTTCATAATCCTCTCTTTGTCTTTATTTGGTTAGATTTGGAAGCCGCTCGTCCACCCCTTTTACAAATCTACCGCAAGTCAAGGGGCGTCTCCGTCGCGGGTAAACGTCAGCAAAAAACTTCGCAAATACTACGTCGTTTCATAATCGTCACCATTTTTAGTTTATCGATAAACAAAAAACTCCCGCAGTACTCCCCGCTGGTTGCCAGACGATGCCCCCTTGAGAAGGATTTTCTCATGGTCGTTTCTTCTTCAGCCAAGTCGAAATTCTC
>JBBQSL010000187.1:0-5787 GCA_038213895.1 Kiritimatiellales bacterium
ATCGAAATCGATAATTTGCATCTTCAGTTTTTCTCGGTGCCGTTTCTGCACTGGCCAGATTCGATTTATACCTACATTCCGGAACTCAAAACGCTGGTCACCTGCGACTCGTTTGGCTGTCATTATGCCGACGACAAGGTATTTAACGATTTGATCGAAGGCGATTTCACACCCGCTTATCGTTATTACTTCAACTGCATTATGGGTCCATTCAAGCCGTACGTGCAGTATGCGCTTGAACGCATCAAGCCGCTGGCTGTCGAAACGGTCTGTTGCGGTCACGGACCGGTACTGCGCAAAGATGTTCAGCACTATATTGACCTCTATGATCAGTGGAGCAAGCCGCAGACGAAAGAAAAGCGCATAAAACCTAAAGTGGTTACGGCCTTTGTTTCGGCGTACGGCTACAGCGAACGGCTGGCACGCGAAATTAACGCCGGTGTTCGCGACGTAATCGATGCGGATATTAGTCTGCGCGACATGGTGACGGAAGATCACGACAAAGTGCTGGCGGAAATTAAAGAGGCCGACGGCTTTTTGCTCGGCACTTGCACGATCAATGGTGACGCATTGCCGCCGATCATGAATCTGGCCATGGGGCTGAACGGAATTACCGAAGGCGGCAAGGTCGCCGGGGCGTTTGGCAGTTATGGTTGGAGCGGTGAGGGGCCGGATCTTGTGATGAGTCGGTTGAGTTTGTTGCGGATGAAAACGGTCGAGCCTGCATTCAAAACGATCTTTAATCCTGATAATAAAGACAAACTCGCCAAAGCGCGCAAGTATGGACAGAAATTCGGCAAGAAATTGCAAGAAGAGTGGATTAAAATAAAAACAGATCCGGGGGGCAAGACCTACTGGAAATGTTCGGTTTGCGGCGAAGTATTTGAGGTCGCTATGCCGCCTCAGATTTGCCCACTTTGTGGAGCAGGGCAGGAGGCTTTCATTGAGTACAGCCCAGAAATAATCACGTTTCGTGCCGATCATGAAATGCGTCTTGCCGTCATCGGTTCCGGTGCTGGTGGACTCGCCGCCGCCGAGGCCCTGCGCAAGCGCAATGATAAAGCGCAGATTGACCTTTATACCCGCGAAGAGATTTTGCCGTATTATCGTCCAGTGCTTACCCGCGCGCTGGCTGATAAGGTCGAGGATACCGAATATTTTATTCATCCGAAAAATTTTTACGAAAATAATCGGATCAATCTGCACCTCGGCACGACGGTCGAAAGTCTATCGCCGCGCGACAAGTCGTTCCGTTTGGCAGACGGCAAGACCGTGAAGTACGACAAACTGGTGTTGGCAACCGGAGCCTCCTGCTTTATTCCTCCGATTCAGGGCGCCAATCTGCCTGAAGTAGTAGCCCTGCGCGAAAAGACTGACTTTGACCGGTTGAACGGATTGCTAGCGGGCGGCGCAAAGAACGTTGCCATCATTGGCGGCGGGCTGCTCGGCCTCGAAACCGCCTGCGCGCTCAACCGACTCGGACATAAAGTGACGGTGCTCGAAGCCTGTCCGTCGGTACTGCCGCGTCAGCTCGACCCCGAGGGTTCACCGCTTTTCACGAAGGTTATCCGGAAAAGCGGGGTTGAAATTAATTACGGCGTTTATGTCGAAGAAATCCTCGGCGAAGGCAAAGTCACCGGACTTAAAACCCGTGCGCCCCAAGAGATTCCTGCGGACATCGTCATCGTTTCGGCTGGCATCCGTCCGAATGTTGAGCTGGCGAAAGCGGCCGGGCTCAAAGTAGATCGTGGTATTGAGGTCAACGAACGGATGCAGACTTCGGACTCTGATATTTATGCGGTTGGTGACTGCGCCGCGATCAACGGACGTTGTGGCGGACTGTGGGAACCAGCCTCGCTGCAAGGCTGCGTAGCCGGAGCCGATATGGCGGGCGACGATAAAACCTATTCATGCAAACTCTACGGCGCGACGCTGGCCGCATTTGGTACCACACTTTTTTCCATTGGAGACCTCGGTGCGGACGAAGGGAAATACGAACAGATTTCTGCATCCAATGAACTGAACGGGAAATACCAAAAGATATTTTTCAAGGACGGAAAACTCGTTGGTGGCGTGCTGCTCGGCGATGTGAAGTTGACCAACCCGTTACTACTTGGTGTCACCCGCAATCTCGACACCGAAACCGCGCTTGAACTGTTGAAGCTGTAACGTGAGACATAATGCGAAATGCGTAATTCGTAATGCATAATGCGTACTATTGGTTTCAGAACCAAACTGAAGATCACTTGCCAACGCAAAACTTAGGCGTTATTTGTAGGTGATTTACTTTTTCTGATTATCGCCGCCAAATCAGGATTTTGTTTTTTCTCATGCTGAGTTGGATGGCGAAAAACAGATGTGCCCGGTGGCCCTGCCGATTGCCGACTATCAGGTTCGTAACGGCCGATTTTAATATACCCGATCGGGTTTTATTTAAGTGCAAATAATGTTGATATACCTGATCGGGTGTGTTTAAATATTTTTTGTATTGATTTATACCCGAAGGGGGCTTATGCGTGATCCGTTGATCGAGTTTATTAAAAAAAGGCGTAAAGTTTTGGGGCTGACGCAACGAGAGCTGGCTGACCGAGCAGGGGTCGGGTTGCGGTTTGTACGTGATTTAGAGCAAGGGAAAGAATCGTTGCGGCTGGATAAGGTAAATCAGGTGTTGGTACTGTTCGGACATCGAATGGGGCCTACTCCGTTTAAGCTGGAGCCTATGGATGAGACGCGCTGAAATTTTTGTTCAGGATCGGTTGGCCGGTATGCTCGAAGAGCATGATCTGGTGTATCGGTTTTTCTATAGGCTCGATTATTTGGCGGACCCGTCTGCGATGGCGATCAGTTTATCTCTGCCGCTTCAAGTAGCGGCGTATGAAGACAAGCGGCTCTTTCCGTTTTTTGATGGACTGATTCCTGAGGGCTGGCTGCTTGAGCTGGCGGAAGAGACGTGGAAGTTAAATCCTCGCGATCGGATGGGGCTGTTGCTGGCTTGCTGCAGGGATTGCATCGGTGCGGTCAGTGTGGTTCCAGTGGAAGGTGGCGGCGATGAGTGATCGAACCTGCAAAATTTGTTTGAAGGCGCTCCCAGACGATTGGGCGGATTACCACCCGGCCTGTTGTAAAATGCTGTTTGGGTCGGATAGCCTGCCGATGTTGCCTTATACGCGGGATCAATTGAATGAGTTGGCTGAGAAGTCGATCCGGCAGCACATCACGGTTCCGGGCGTACAGGCGAAACTGTCGCTTCATCTTGAGAGGAAAGGCGGGGGCGGCGCAGGTCGCTTGACGCTGGTTGGATTCGACGGAGCCTATATTCTCAAGCCGCCAGCTGAGCAGTATCCGCAGATGCCGGAACTGGAGCATTTGACCCTGCTCATGGCACGTTGCTTTGGAATTGATACAGCTGAGTGCGGGCTGATTGCGCTTGAGGATGGACAGCTTTCCTTCATTACCCGCCGTATGGATCGGGACAGGGCACGTAAGTTGCATATGGAAGATCTGTGCCAGTTGACTGACCGGCTGACCGAACAGAAATATCGCGGATCGATGGAGCAAGTTGGACGGGCCGTTCTTCGGTACTGTTCAAATCCGGTATTTGATGCTGGTCGCTTATTTGATCTGACGCTTTTCTGTTTCTTGACCGGGAATGCGGATATGCATCTGAAAAACTTTTCACTGCTGTATGCGCCGGGTGGAGAGATTCGTCTTTCACCGGCTTATGATTTATTGCCTACCGTTTTGTTGCTTCCGGAGGATCGAGAGGAGCTGGCACTGACGTTGAACGGAAAAAAACGTAAATTGGGTCAAGGCGACTTCCGGCGGTTTGGTGCGACTCTGCAGTTGACCGAGCGGCAGATTGAAAACAGTTTTTGTCGAATGAATAAGGCGTTGAGCTCCGGACTTGAACTAATTTTCCTGAGCCACTGTTCTGATGGGAACAAAATGAGATATCGTGATCTGATCACAGAGCGAGCGATGCGGCTGTAAATATTGAACCGGTCGCCTCGGCAATAGGGGCCTTGATTCATCGATGATTCAAAAAATCGTTGAGACGGTTCATCAGCAGACCCTTCGGTTGAGCCGATAATTATGGACGAATGATTTTTTTTTAAATACCGATTAATACCACTTTCAGTTAGATTTCGGTACATTCACAACTCAGGAAGCGTTTGCTGAAACCAGCAGGTAATTCTCTACACCCAACAAAGACAGAACCGGTTTGGGACTTGTCCAAAAGGGACGCAGCGCATCGGTAATGTCTTCTTCGATTTAATCAAGTATTTCATAGACCCGGTTTGCATACGCGACAGCAACTTGATCCCATAATTGCTCAATGGGGTTTAGTTCTGGAATGTAGGGTGGCAACGCGTTCAAGTTAATATTTTCAGGCAGGTCGAAGAGTTGATCTTTTTGGTGGAACCCTGCTCCGTCCCAGACCACGACGTGTTCGGCTTCCGGTTCGCTTCGTGCGATCTGCCGCAAAAACTCGCCGCTCAGGTGCAAACTGACCGTCGGCGTGTAAAGAAATTCGCTACGCCCTTCCATTACCTTAAGTAAGACCCCCGTAGACATAACCCCACTGGTATTTCGTCTGGTATGGTGCCGTCGGGCGAACTCCGCGCAACGTCCAGCACCCACGAAGGGTACTGATTAATCCATACCTGTGCTCGTCAACTACCCACAGGCGAAAAGGCCTCTGTGTATCAACACCCAGTTCGACAAGTTTATCGGCCAGCTCTTCCTTGAAGCGGATGGACGGGCTTTCATCTTTTTTTACGTGGCATTTTCTCAGAACCTTAAGGCTGGCTCCCAACTTCTCCAGCCAGTAGTGAACCCCGCGATACGACAGGCCAACTTGATGCTCATCGGCCAGCCACTTTCGGATTTCCTTGATCCGCTTCCATCGCCCGTCTTCAAGCCCCTGAAGCAGTTGCGCAACGGCTTTTTCATTAAGCGATGGTTGCTGCCCCGGCTTATGATGTGTCTTGAGTAGGTTCTCGCTGCCGCCCGCTCGATAGGCCTTGACCCACGCACTCACGCTGGACTTGGCGCAACCGACGATCTCAGCAATTTTATCGGTCGAATATTCTCCTACAAATCCCAACTGAATCGCTTGTAGCTTGCGCCTGCGTTTCGGATTTTGCGCTGAACGCATTTCGCACCTGCTCATACGTTCCCGGCCCCGTAATTTTCAGTTTTGGTCGCATGGGAGCAGTAAAGCAACGACCACCCGCTTTTATATCGAAATCAATATGAAAGTGGTATTACTTGTTACGATTCACAGCCTGCCAGCGCGTTTCAGGGTGTTACGTTCGGCGAGGCTGTGGAGTCGCGGATAACGAGCTCGCCGCGCATCCAGGGTTCGCGCGGCAGCTCCGTGGTTCGTTTGGTGGTAATCATTTGGTGAACCCAGCGGGCGGCAGTATAGCCGAGTTTACGGTTGGGGATGCGCATAACAGTTAACGGCGGGTTGAGATAAGAGGCTTCTGGGGCATCGTCGCAGGCAATGAGTGAAACACGTCCCGGGATGGCCAGCCCCAATTGATGCAACGCGTGTTTGACTCCGATGGCGACGCGCTCACTCATTACAAATAAGGCCGTGATTTCGGGGTGTGAGCGGAACAGTTCAAGAGTTCCCGTATAACCGAATTCAAGACCGTCCTGCTCAAATTCATTTTTGATGATCCAAGCGGAATCAATGGGAAGTTGGGCTTTTTCCCGTGCTTGTGTATACCCAACTAGCCGGTCGTGTCCGGTGCTGCCATGCCAAGGGGTCACGAGGGT
>JBBQSL010000188.1:0-5755 GCA_038213895.1 Kiritimatiellales bacterium
CTTCGATTCATCCCAACTGACTCGGTCAATCCATTGCGGTGAAACCAAGACGTGTTTTCCGGGCCACCAGTTCTTCGTATCCACGACCAGATATCGGATCGCCCACGTCTCATCGTCGATGATGAAATCCTCGACGTGGCCAATCTCGCCATCCTGCGCCTGAATGTGATGACCGGTCACATCACCGGTGCTACGCAAGTTGGGATCCCAAGCATCCTCACGGCGACTCGCTGCCTTCCGTGCTGCCTCCCCGTCACGCACCATGAGAGGGGTAACGCCCCACATGAACGTACCGCTCCAATACACCGGCCAGTCGTAATAGCCGTAATACTGTTCCTCGTACTGCCGGGAGACCGGTTCATCGCTGGCCAGCGATGGGCTTTCTTCGATCTGCTTTTTCGTTAAGTTCACCGGCAGAACAAGCTCCGCCTCCATCACGGGTTTCAAGGCATAAGGAGAGATCAAAACTCGCCTGCCGCTTAACCAACCTCCTGTATCAGCGACGAGGTAGCGCACCGTCCAATACTTGTCATCGAAGTAAAACTCCCTGACTTTGCCGATGTCACCATCCCGCGCACGAAGTTTTAAATTTTTGAACTCTTTGGCTTGTCTTAACATAATGGTGTCCTTTCTTTTCTTTCTGTTTCTCCGCACTCCACGCTCACCAGCACATCCACAATGCCAGTCTTTCACACACGAGAGTATCGCCTGCTCATTGGCACGATCCCCCTATGCGCTTAGCTTAACCGCGACAGCAGTGCTCCAACGATCATTCAAATGATAGTGCTCGCCCAAGGGTTAGACGTGATCGGGCATGCTCCGCTGCTGCAACCAACGAAACGATACAGCGCGAAGCCGATCAGACCTCCGATTACAGTTCCAATGATGAATCGAATAAGCATAACGCAGACTCCTTTCGAACCATTCTACCTGAACTAGAATACGCGGTGTATCGGTTTCAGCTATAGGGTAAAACCCTACCTGCTATTGCCAGTTAGCTGGCGTTCTGCAGCGTGAATTCCCAGTTGATTAATTTGTCGAGCACGACGTTGACATAGTCAGCATGGCGATTCCGGTAGTCTAAATAAGCATACTCATACCAGCGCGTCAATCTTGGCCGCCAGATCGAATTCGCAATGAACTGCGTCGCTTTCGCTTTCGTAAAGCTCGCCAGCACAAACTCCCGGGTGATCGCGTTTCCTTTGCGCTGCCAGCCTAGACGATTGGCCAGCCCTAGAACCGCATGTTTCCCAGCGGCAGACAGCGAGTGGATAAGACCGCTCTCGGCTTCTTCGATGCTCACATTGCTTTTGTTTGCATTTTCCATAACATCTCCGGAACCGTGCGTACCAGCTTGTTCCTGACTATCGGGAATAACCGTATTTTAAAGATCATAAAACCTTAGAATTGTTCATCGTTACATTCCCATTTCGCCTATTGAGTCCATCAACACGAATTCCACCGAAATCTCCACACCGGCCAGTGCTTTGGAAACCGGACAGTTCTCTGCCGCCGCTACGGCCAGCTTTTCAAGCTTTTCTTTGGTCAGCCCCGGAGAAAGCACAGTGGTTTGGAGCAAGGACGTTGCAATGGAAAAGCCATCCTCGTTTTCAGCCAGCGTTACGGATGCCGATGTGATGACACGTTCCGGTGTCTCCCCGTCTTCAGCCAGTAGGTGAGACAAGGCCATGGAGTAACACCCTGCATGGGCGGCGGCAATCAGGTCTTCCGGGCCGACGCCCTTTCCTTCCTTAAAGCGCGAATCAAATGAATAGGGCACCGTGATCGGGTGATCCTGGCCGAAAGAAAACGACCCGTTTCCATCTTTAAGATTACCACTCCATTCCGCTGTTGCTGTTTTCTTTGTACTCATAGTAAGTCCTCCTTTAGTTCTCCATGCAGTATCCACGAATCCTGCATACGGCCAAACAGGCGTTCGCTCATTATCGCATTCTCATTCCCTGAGTAACATGAGTCACAGCCAGAGTCGCTAAGTCGTCGTCCCCGCGCATTTAAGTGTAGACGCGGTGTCCTCCACCGCGTTTTCCTGATCCGGACTGAATGCAGCGAGGACACCGCATCTACATTTTTCCTATGCCTATTCATATGGGGTTTAACGTAGCGACAAATCAGGGTTCACCCGATAGTTGGTTATGCAACGATGTGCTCTATACTCTCGTTAACAAGAAGAAGAAATCTGTTCACCAGAACGTTTGGATGTTTGTATTAGAGCAATTAGCGATTGAAACACCGTCACAAATTGTAGGGCGGGAATAGTTGAAAACCTTCCCGCCGTTCATGGGAAAAAGGAAAAACATATGCCACGAATCATCAACAAAGAAGAATGTATCAACTGCGGAGCCTGCGAGCCGGTCTGTCCGGTGGAGTGTATTTCGGAAGTGAACGAAAAACGCTTCATTAAAGCCGAAGACTGCGTCGACTGCGGTGCCTGCGAACCCGTCTGCCCCGTCAGCTGCATTTCGCAAGCCTGAGTTTTTCACCCGAGCGTTGCGCTACGGCGGACAAGCTGGCAGATCCGCCGAGACGGAGAAACGAGCGAGACGCTCGTTCGACTTTTTACCGATAAAAAAGTCCTTTTTATTTTTGAAAAATAATTTCTATTCTTGAAATGGCAATCCCGAAGTTTTAAGGATTACAGTGTATTGCCCCGCAAACGGATCCAAAAAACTCGCCGAACCGCTGACCCTCTAAGGAATTTCGAAGCGCCCATTTAACCTTCTCCCGATGGTGCAATCCGGTGCGATTGCGTATAGTCCGTCCCATAAAAGACGAAACTCTTTTGGCGTTAGCCTACTGCGACATCCACGGTCTCTGGCAATCATCTGGATTTCAAAGGTGGTAAAAAGGCGTGGAACGACGCCGTCTCGACCTTGTAAGCGGGCTGTAAAGAGATCATCCACAACGCCCCAGTTTTTTAATAATACTAAGCCGAATTGGAGAGGCATCTTCAGCTTGCAAAAAGTATAATGACGAATATATTTACCCCGCGTGTGAAGTTTTGCTTGTGTCTATAAAGGAAGATGCTGATGCAGAAGATCTGGCCGTTTTTAAAAAAAAATTGGATGTCGGTGTTCGTCCCCGGCCTCGTGCTGGCCGTAAGCATCTTGCTGCTGCAACATTCATTCCTTCTTTTTCACAGCGTGGCGGAAATATTTTCCGTTGTTGTCGTCTGGAGTATTTTTATACTGGCCTTAAACACACGTCGGTTTCTAAAAACCGGCTATTTCATTTTTTTGGGTACGGGTTTTCTGATGGTCGGAGTGCTGGATCTCCTGCACATGCTGGCCTACAAAGGAATGGGCATTCTGCCCGGCGGCAGCGATGGCAACCTTTCGTCGCAACTCTGGGTCGCCATGCGTTATCTCGAGGCGTTCACCTTTCTTTTGGCTCCGTTATTTCTCCGCCGAAAAATCAACTTCCCTCCACTGCTCGCTGGCTTTTCAATCGTCACGGCTGTGCTGGCGCTTGCCATCCTGTGGCGTCCGGTTTTCCCGGTCTGTTTCATTCCCGGCAGCGGTCTGACGCTGTTCAAGAAAGTCAGCGAATACGCCATTTGCATCATCCTGCTGGTCGCACTCTGGTTTATGTACAGAAAGCGGACGGCTTTTCACGCTGAGGTATTCCGCTATCTTTGCTGGGCGATCATCCTGACGATGGTCTCCGAACTTTCTTTTACATTCTACAGAACCACCTCCGACCTCTTTAATGTGCTCGGTCATGTCTTTGAAGTGCTGGCGTTTCTAGCGGCCTACAAGGCCATTATTGAAAAAGGATTGGTGCAACCTCACGATCTGATTTTCTTCGACCTGAAGCGCCATGAAGCCGCATTGCTCGCCAGCGAAACCCGTTACCGCGCACTGTTCGAGTCCATGACCGAAGGGTTCGCTCTGCATGAAATCATCTGCGACGATCAGGGCGTTCCTTACGATTACCGGTTCATAGACGTCAATCCAGCGTTTGAACAAATGACCGGGCTCATGAAAAATGATGTGGTCGGAAAACGTTACAATGAAATCCTGCCGAATGACGATCCTCGCTGGGTAAAAGAGTATGGCGCGGTTGCCCTCACCGGCAAGTCGGTTCAGTTTAAACACTACTCTCCGGCACTCCAGCGCCATTACCAGATCCTGTCCTACTGCCCCGCCCCGCAACAGTTCGCCGTCATTTTCACGGATGTCACCGAACAGCATAAATTGCAGGAAGAAATCAGCCATCTGGCTTCCTTCCCAATACTCAATTGCAATCCCATCGTCGAAGTGGATCTGGACGGAAAAATCCTCTTCACCAATCCGGCGGCTCAGCGCCTTCTACCCGACATCGAGGCCCTTGGCAAACAACATCCTTGGCTGAAGGACTGGGATGATTTGGCGCGCTTCTGTCAAAATAAACAGGATACGACGTTGCCTGACTGTTCGGTGTCAGCGAACGGACGATATTTTGACTTAACCATGAACTTCCTGGCGGCATCCCACTGCATCCGCATCTACGGAATGGATACCACCGAGAGGAAGCTGATGCAACAACAACGGGAAGAGGCGCAGCTTGTAGCAGTCGCTGCCCGCATAGCGATAAATACCATTCAGGCCATGGAGGAAGGCGTCCTTCTTATGGATATGGATGGATCCATCCTGTCAATTAACCCGGCCATGGAAACAATCACTGGCTACCGTAAAGATTCCCTCGAAGGAAAGCGTGCTGCGGAGATTATTCCAAACATTCTCAGAGGCGATGAGCTTAATGATGCCAGACAGTTTCTGGAAATGATGATTCAGGGACAAACGCCCTATTTGCCGCCCTGTACAATTCATAAACCTGACGGACGAACTGTACTGGTCGTTCCGGCGGCAACTTTTATCCTTCAGCCGGACGGCCGTCCCGGCACCATCGTCATGACCTTCCGTGACATCTCTCAGCTGAAGCAGTCCGAAGCTGAACTCAAAGCTACCCAAAACCGACTTGAACAGATTTTTGACAACACACACGTATCGATCGTCTATCTCGATCCGCAATTTAATTTCGTCCGGGTGAACCGGACTTACGCTGACGCCTGCGGACATCCCGCTGACTTCTTTAAGGGAAAAAACTATTTCGAACTGTATCCGAACGAGGAAAATGAACAGGTATTCCGCACGGTTGCGGCAACCGGCGACCCCTATTCGGTGCAGGCTAAACCATTTGACTTCCCGGATCATCCAGAGTGGGGCGTAACTTATTGGGACTGGAGTCTTCAACCAGTTAAAGATGCAGAAGGCACTTTTGAAGGACTGGTATTCTGCCTGCAAGACGTGACCGCACGCCAGCGTGCTGAACTTTCACTCACATCAAGCGAGAAAAAATATCGCGAATTGGTTGAGAGCGCCAACAACATCATCATGCGCATTACTCCGGACCAGACCATCACCTTTTTTAATGAGTACGCTCAGAAATTCTTTGGCTTCTCTCTGGAAGAGATTATCGGGAAAAATGTTTTTGGAACCATCTTCGCCGAAGACGGGCCGAATAATGCAGGCAACCAAGAGTTGCTCTGGCAAATCGGAACCATGCCGGATCTCTACGCGGCCAATGAGAATTGGAACGTTTGTAAAGACGGCCGCCGCGTCTGGATCAGCTGGACCAATAAAGCGCTGCGCGATGAACAGGGGAATCTACTGGAAATTCTGTGCGTCGGCACTGACTCCACAGCGCGCAAACAGATTCAGGATAAAAACAAACTCTATCAGGCGCGGTTGCGCTC
>JBBQSL010000189.1:0-5693 GCA_038213895.1 Kiritimatiellales bacterium
GAATTGGCAGGCCGACTCTTTCCATATATACGGCAAAGACATTCAAGCCGCTAAAGAACGACTTTTCGATCGGCTGGCAACGACGGACTTCGGTGATCGCGTCTATGAATTCCACGACGAAATGATTCGTGAAATGTATGACGAGGCCGAAGCCGAGGTGCTAACTAAGATCAAAAACTACGATGCCGCTCATTCGCGGCCTTAAAACAAAGGAGAACCAACATGTCTAAATCACAAGATTCAAAAAAAGAGACCAAAAAAAAACCAGCCATGACCATGAAGGAAAAAAAACAGGCCAAGCTCGAAAAAAAGAAACTGCGGTAATTTTCCCAGTTGAACAATTTGGAGTGCGGGGACAACCAGCGGGCGGCACCGCACTGTTTTAAGGAGATAAGCAACGCGCAGCTCCGCTCTACCGCCGTCGCTGTTATTGCCACCGCACGGGATACCGTTTGTCGGCAAGATACAAAGCGGCGTGGCGCGGAATACCGCTTCCCGCACGCACTCCAAAACACCATTCGGTATGATTGTCAGTGAAAGGATCATTTTATGGCCGGCGAATATGTTTACAACCTGCAGAACCTGACCAAACAGCATAATAAAAAAACCGTGCTGGATGACGTCACCCTTGCATTTTTCTTCGGCGCAAAGATCGGCGTGATCGGCGGAAACGGCGCAGGTAAATCCTCGCTCCTACGCATCATGGCCGGAGTGGACAAGGATTTCATGGGTCAGGTGCAAATTGCTAAACGGGCTCGCATCGGCTACCTCGCGCAGGAACCGCAGCTCGACAATTCAAAAACCGTTATGGGCAACGTGCTGGAAGGCGTGGCGCAGTCGCAGGCCATCCTCGATCGCTACAATGAAATCTGCGACCTGCTTTCGACCGATATTTCTGATGAAGAGAGTAATAAGTTAAACGACGAACTGGGCGAATTGCAGGACAAAATAGATGCACAGGATCTGTGGAGCCTTGAACACAACGTCGAAATGGCCATGGACTCACTGCGTCTGCCGCCGGGTGACAGTTCTGTCGAAAAGCTTTCCGGTGGTGAAAAACGCCGCGTCGCCCTCTGCCGCCTGCTCATTTCAAATCCCGATGTGCTGCTACTTGACGAACCGACCAACCATCTTGATGCTGAATCTGTCGCCTGGATGGAGGAATACCTGAAACGCTATGCGGGCACGCTGGTGGTGATCACCCACGACCGCTACTTCCTCAATAACGTCACCGAATGGATTCTAGAACTCGATGCAGGTCGGGCCTTTCCCTATAAAGGCAATTATGAAGCTTGGCTGTCCCAGAAGCAGGACATGCTTGCGACACAGAATAAGCAGGCCGCTTCACGCAGCAAACTGCTCGAGCGCGAACTTGAGTGGATTCGTACCAACCCCTCCGGTCGCCGAGCCAAGAGTCGCGCCCGTATTCAAAACTACGAAAAACTCGCCCAGCAGGAAATTGACACGCGCGAAGACAGCGTCGAAATCCAAATTCCCTCCGGCGAACGGCTCGGCAATCTCGTCGTACGCGCTGAAAAACTTACCAAACACTACGGCGAGCGCGTCATTATGGAAGACGTTGAATTCGATCTGCCGCCCGGTGGCATCATCGGGGTCATCGGTGCAAACGGTGCCGGTAAAACCACGCTGTTCCGCATGATCACCGGACAGGAACAGCCAACGAGCGGAAAGCTGTCCGTCGGTTCGACGGTAAAAGTTTCCTACGTTGATCAATCACGCGACTCGCTCAATCCCGATAACACCGTTTACGAAGAAATCTGCCGCGGCAACGAATGGCTCGATCTCGGCGGTAAACGGATGAACGGCCGTGCCTACTGCGGAAAGTTCAACTTCAAGGGGGCAGAACAACAGAAAAAAGTCGGAGTTCTATCCGGCGGAGAACGCAACCGGCTGCACCTCGCAAAACTTCTCCAGCGCGCGGGCAACCTGCTGCTGCTTGACGAGCCAACCAACGACCTCGACGTCACCACCCTGCGGGCGCTTGAAGAAGCACTGATTAGCTTCGGCGGCTGCGCCGTGGTCGTCAGCCATGACCGCTGGTTCCTCGACCGCATCGCCACACACATCCTAGCGTTTGAGGGCGATAGCAAAGTCACTTGGTTCGAAGGCAATTACGAAGCCTATCATGAACAGCGCCGCCGCCTGCTCGGCGACGAAGCCGACAAACCGCACCGCATCAAATTCCGTCCGGTCAGTCATACCTAAAATCGATCTTTCATTGGCGTGCATTCACGGTTAAGTTCTTCGCATGGGAAAACTGGAAAATACCTTTTCGTGGTCATTCAGCGCGGCGGCTGATTTTGACGAATGTCGACGCCGACGCTATTGGAATAAGTACGGCATGTGGGGCGGCTGGGATAAAAACGCCGCGCCAGAGCAGAAAAAAGCTTACCAGCTCAATAAGATGGATAACCGCTGGGGACTAATGGGTCAAGCGGCAGAAAACTCCGTCATGCGTGTATTACGTCAGCACCAAGCTGGCAATCCGATCACTGCCGACGAGGCCTTTGAAACCGTCGCCCGCCCGTTCCTGCGCCAAAAATGGACGGAATCAAAACGCGGCGAGTGGAAGGCCGACCCGAAAAAGTTTTGCTGTCTGCGTGAACACTATTACGGCACGATGGGCGATGAAAAAGCCGTCGCTGAGCAAATGAGCGGTCAGATTAAAAATTGCATCGCCAACTTTATCGCCAAAATTCTTCCAAGGATTGGAAACATCACACGCGAGCAGGAACTGCCGATAAAAACCCCGGATGCCGGTGGCGACCCGGAGAATATCGAGTTCAAGGGCGTTAAAATGTATGTCATTCCCGACTACGCCTATCGCATCGGCGGGCAATTTCATATCCACGACTGGAAGGCTGGCAAAGTCAAAGAAGCTCATCGCGAACAACTAGGACTTTACGCGCTATGGGCCCGCGAAAAATTCCGCGCCAAACCGGAAGATACATTCCTTTACGTCGAATATTTAAACGAGGGACTCGTCGCACCGTTTCAACTGACCCCTGAAGATTTCGAACTGCTCGAAACGCACATTGAGGATTCTGTGGCTGGAATGACAGAGTATCTGGTCGCTTTCGACCGCAAACGCAACCTGCCGATTCCTAAAGAAGAATGGGAACTAGCTGCCGATCCCGACTCCTGCAAAAACTGCAATTTCTACGAGTTGTGCAAAGGCGAGTTGGAAGCCTAAAAAATGGGTATCACAGCCGACAGGTATTCTGCTTTTTATGTGGAAGGTGTACTCGGGACGAACTTTTGCGAGAAGCTTCGAGGGCTTGAGTTTGCGGCGAGAACTGAAACCCTGCTGCAACTTCTCTGCCAGCAATAAAAAATCGCACCGTTCTTTCATAACCAACACTTTCTTCCACGGTATGAATCACCTCCATGGCTCAGTTATAAAGTGTTACCTGTGTACCTGACATATCTGTTACCTATGTACTCAGATCAGGTGGCACAGTGCTAGCCAGCACTTCTTTTTCAGATGCTTTATGGGACTACAGTGATATCTTATAGAATCTGCGGGAAACTGCATTTGTGTCGGTAAGATCGATAAACCATGTACAGATGCCGGTGTTGGTTGTGATGGAGGGAGAGGCAATTGGAGTCCAGATGACTGGGCCTGGGTAGAGGTTGGTGCAGGAATAAATAGTCCAGTTTGCATTTAGCGCATCTCTCCACTGAAGCTGTAGCGTTGAGGGGCCTGTCCGTAATATGGAGTCGAACGGAATTCCTGAAGACAGCTGGCCATAGACCTCTGCCGCAGTTAATGCTTTGGCGTAGATTTTCACGTCATCAATTTTTCCGTTGAAAGCGACGTTGTTATAAATATTTTTTCCGATCAAAAGGGCGTTTGTATTCACGGCGATGCTCGCATTGCTCAATCCAGATATAGCGGAATTTGTTTTAGCGATCCCGTTCACATAGAAGGTGATGTTGGTATTCTGCTTGGTCACCGTCACCTGTTGCCAGATGTTTGTACGGATGATATTGGGTGCTGAAACGACGTAATTATAAACTGCAGTTCCGTCTCCATACCAGAACCGCAATTTACCGTCGCTCCGTAAAAGCAGGCGATATCCAGTGAATGATCCAACAAACTTGTCAACAATACCCGCATTATCGGTCAGGATAGCGGGGTTGATCCATGCGGTGATGGTCAAATTGCCGGTAATATCCAAGCTGGGTGAATCAGGCACGGAAACGTAGTCATTCGTTCCACCCGCAAACTCCAAAGCAAAGCCGATTTTACCCGATACCCAGGTGGTGTTCATATTCAGAGACCCTGTGTTTTTATTGCCTGAGGAGTCGGAAACGGTTGAGCCGCTACCCTCATCAAATGCGTAGTAGGCACTGTACGTATAAGCAGCTCCGCTTAACGCAATATCCCAACCTTCCTGATCAGTAGACCAGGCAGCAATGGGAAGGTTGTTGTTTTTGTCCCGCACATAGCCATAGAGTTTCCATGTTCCGGCGGCGACATTCGAGAGCACTTTAACCCGCACTTTGAAATGCAGGCGGTTGGTTCCGGATGAGGTCCAGCTCCAGTTGGAACCGTCGACATAAAGAGAGTTGGTTCCGTTTACATTCGTCCAAGAGCTGGAACCTTCCGCTTCCCGGGCATAGAGGTTGCTTCCGTCCGATTTGATAAAATAGTTCCCTAACGGAAAGAAATTCCCGGCGGTGGTCATATTGGTGGTGTATGAATTGTAATCCGTGTTTACAATCTGAACACCAACTTCCGCAATATTGGTCCAGCCCTGTGGATCGCAAGCCATCAGATGCAGGTCGTACCAGGTGTTGGATTGGATATTTTCAACTGCCGTATTTCCGCCTGTTTCGGTGATATAGATATGTCCCACCAGCGGTTTTGGATCAACGCTCAGCGGCGGATAGTTCGTATGAGTTTTTTCAAAAAGTTCGCCGTCCGTGTATAGATTATAGGCCACATATTTTATCCCACCCGTTGGATAATTGTATGTGTCAACCAGCACAAGATCTTCACCCGTTTCGTTGATATTTTCACCGATATAGATGTCGTGATTGGATACTTCTGGAACATAAACGCTGTTATGTACAGGGATTGCAAACTGGCAGGGAACCCCATTTATCCAGTTGGCACACAGCGGGTCGAAATAGTTGCCGGTGATCTCAATGCTGCCGGTTCGGAGAGCAATCGGTCTGGTGTTTTTAAACAGATTGTCCCTTATAACTACCCGCATTGCGTACCCGCCCTGAGCATGGGTGTCTACGGCAGCCTGACTCTGATTTGGGTCATTGTCCCGGAAGTAATTGTTTAAAACCATAAAACGTGTCTCTGGGCTGTTAGAGGCGACATCGTGACGATTATAACAGAACTCACTGCCGGTAACGACGACTTCAGAACCGCCGACCGTCATGGAAGCGCCGATAATTTCCACACCATAACCCATTCCTTCCCGATTATTGTGGTGGGAGTAACAGTTTTCCATACGTCCGCCCTGTACATTACCGAAATAGAGGGCAACCGAATGTTTCAGCAGTTCACAGCTGGAAAGAGCTCTTCGCTGTATTTATAATTAACGAAGGCTCCGGGCTTTCGCAGCAACCAGTCGATGATATGCCGGTAATCGATCTGATGCGTGCGTCCCGGCGTGCGGATAATCCGTTCCTGAAGGGCTTGTGCAAACCAG
>JBBQSL010000190.1:0-5393 GCA_038213895.1 Kiritimatiellales bacterium
TGTTGGAAATGATTTTGTCGGCCATGATTTTGTCAGAACTCTTGGTTGCGGCTTTGCCGCGCTAGGTTCTCTGTGGTAAAAAGGTTTTATGAATTTTACAGCGATTGATTTTGAAACAGCGACCGGATGCCGAAACAGTGCGTGCGCCGTTGGGATTGTGACCGTGGAGGGCGGAGAGATTGTCGACCAATACAGCGCGCTCATTCAGCCGCCGGAAAACCGATATTCATTCTGGAATATTGAAGTACACGGAATTCGTCCCGAAGATACAGCATCGGCTCCGACATTTGCCGACCTCTATCCGGAAATTCAGAAGCGGTTGCTGGGGCGAACGGTGATTGCGCACAACGAGTCATTTGATCGTAGCGTTTTGAGGCGTAGTCTGGAGCATTACAGACTCGATCATGGCGCGTTAAATCTGACAGACCGTTGGGAATGTACCGTTAAAATCTACCGCGCCAAAGGGTTCAATCCCTGCGACCTCGGAACCTGTTGCCAGCGGCTAAACATCGAGCTCAACCATCACGAAGCGCTTTCCGACGCCCTCGCCTGCGCGAAGCTTTATTTGATGCGCTGACCCACCGTGCGGCAGTCGTTTTTTTACAGCATATCTCTTCTCATCAGACGTTCTATGTCCAACCAGCTTCGATAGGATGCCGCCAACACTTAATAAAAGGAGTTGGTATGGCAGACAAAAAAGAAATGTTACGGAATCAAAAACTGGGCGATCGGCTTACGGACTGGCTTCGCGTCCATTAACCGCAATAGTATGACGCTGCGGGAGATTCTTCCAATGCTTGGAAGCCTGCGTCGGGACGGAAAGGAATATCAGGACATTCCCAGAGGCCGGGTCGTCTGGTTCAAGAAGAAGAAAACGGCGGTCGTTTACATGGACAAGAAGTTACTGCGCTCCACCGCAATGAAGAAAAAAGTTACCGCCTTCTTTAAACTCAATCCGGATTCTGTCGAATGGGAATCCGACCCTCACTACACCACCGAGCCAGATGAGATTGACAGACTGTTCTGCTAATCAAGCCAGTCACACGACCTTTTTTAACGCCGCGATGACATCATTAGTCGCTAAACCCTGCGTGTGGTGTGCTAATTCTGTCAGCGCAGGAAACTTGGATAATATCGCGCTGTATTTGCGCGGTGTTGCAGTTCTACCAAAAAACAGGTCGTTTTTAGTTTTCCCATCAAAGCGATTTTTAAGCGAATTAAGGTATGTATCGTCATCGCCCCAGACATACCACAGCCAGCCAAAGGAACGTTCGTCTTCAGCCAAATCAATTGCCAAATATGGAATCCCTTTGTGTTTTCGTACGGCGTCTATCAACTTTTGATCGCACAGATAAAATAGATTCAGAACCTGAACATACGCGTAGGTCGGCATTCCCTTTGTTTTATAGGCCTCCTGAACAGTGTTTCTCACAAACCGAAGCAACATATCTTTGCCCAACTTTATAGCCTGCATCCCATCAGTTGAGTGGCTTCACTGGGCAGCCCCCGGATTTTTCCCGACAACAGCACCGATACATAGATCGTTATCTTTGGGTTTATTGATGTCTTCAAAATATATCCGCGTATCGAAGCGAAATGCATGCCCGCTGAGTGTTTGAAAATTAGCCCAATAGAATGACATATTCAAAACCCTCAAATGTTTTGATGCTCAGAATTACAGTCGTTACAGATACAGGTTGTTGCGGACGCGGGCGGGCTGCAAATGCAGCAAAAATAGTATTCGCTAAATTGTTGTATGCCGATTCCAGCACCACACACAGAACAATTGGCAAGCAGTAACATGAAGAAATCCTTTCTACTGATTAATCACACTGAATCTGCTCTCCGCCTGTGTGCGAGTCAAGAAGACAGTCGCGGCAACGGCAGTGCCTGAGCTCCGCTGTACAAGGAGTAAAACTGCGTTCATAAAGCCGTCGTAATTTACGTCAGAAAACCCGATCTCGGCAATTCTAAAGCCATCGGTTTCGGAAAAAACTCCGGCGTTCACTACTCGGTGTTACTTACCAGATGATTTTTTTCCATTCTACACATTTTGTAACTCCTGCATGTTATTAGAGATAAAAGCGACCCGGCAATGACGCGGATATTGCCAACGGTATTGAGACCGGGTGGCAGGCGTTCATCCTGCTGGAGCCGCCGGAGCGATTCATACTTCAGCTCGCCGGGACGGTATTCGATCAGTACGTCGCCCCAGTATAGTAGCAGTTCAGGGGCAAGCAGTTTGCGCGAGGTAATCAGTTCCGCTGAGAGGGCGTCACACTGCTTACGCAATTCCGGGATTGCATTCTTATTCTCATCCTTTTCAGCTCGCATGAGTCGTTGCAACGCTGTGTGCAGCCGAGTTGTATCCTCGGATGGAATCAGCATTTCGGGGAAGTCCAAAATGATTTTGCGTAGGTCGGTGGTAAGGTCGCACTGTCCAGAGCGCGATCCGAACCGTGAAAAGACCGGCGAGAGTTTCAACTCCGGATAATCCTTTTTTAACTCTTTGAGCAAAGACCGCCCGCGTTCCACCGCCTTCAAAAACTGTTCTCTGTTTAAATTCATGCCTCCGATTTTATCTGCTCAGTAGGACAGAGAGACCGACCGTGGGAATTGTTTACCGAAAAGGATGGAGGACAGAGGACGGGTTCATACAAACCGGCACGTTGCTTGACGAGTATGGTACTGAGTGCTATAAGGGAGGCATGAAAGATTTGATGACCCGCTCATTTAGCAAGTGGCTTTCTAAACAAACGGTTGATTCTGGAGAACTGAGGAATGCTCTGAATGAATTAAAAAACGGAATATTTGATGCGGCTCTGGGCGGCCATCTTTATAAGAAAAGAATTCGCTTCAAGGGCAAAGGAAAAAGCGGCAGCGGCAGAACCATCCTCTGCTATAAAAAAGAAGGGCGGGCCATTTTTATCCATGGCTTTGCCAAGAACGAAAAGGAAAACCTTTCAACCCAAGAGCTGGCAGCGTTGAAAGAGTTTTCAAAAATACTGGTGGGTTTAAGTGAAGATCAACTGGCAACCGCCGTGAAAAACGGAAATTTTAAGGAGATACAAAAATGAGAAGTTCGATTGCAAAATCAATTACGGAAACCGTAGCCGACCTGAACAAGAGCGGAGTTGTTGATGAAATTACGATGAAAAACATTAACACGCTGTGTATTCCGGATGTTCACGACTATTCGCCGGAAAAAATCATTTCCATCCGGAAGAAAAACCACCTCAGTCAGGCGGCACTGGCCATGGTGTTTAACATTTGCCCGTCCACGGTTCAGAAATGGGAGCAAGGCTCTAAAAAACCGGCTGGGTCCTCCCGGAAACTGCTTGATGTTATGGATCGGAAAGGCGTTGAGGTTCTCGTTTGAAGCTATAGAGAGATTGAACCAATCCTCTTCATCCGTTTCATGCGTATTTTTCCCGCAGATATAGTCCCAGTTTCCCATTATTTTGACCTTAATTATTCTGACAAAAAAGGCTGTTACCTCATAATTTTTTAAAATTTAGGATCGGGCGCAAAAATCCCGTAACGCAAGATCGCATAAACTAATTCAGTTTGCTTCTATCAGGACAATTCGTATCCTTTAAAGGAGATAGTTAGGAGCTTATTATGGTCTATATCGCGGTGAAAGATTTGAAAAAGACTCGAGAGTTCCGCGAAAAGCTGAATGCCGAGGGTGAGTTGATTCTAACCAAGGACGGCCAGCCATTTGCGATGATGATCGGCATTGACCCCGACAGCGCGGAAGAATCGATATGCGAAATTCGACGAGACCTATTTTCATCAGCGGTTTTTCGCGGACGGCGCAAGGCGTCGTTAACCCCGCCAACGTCCGAAGAGCTGGAGGCTGAAATTGCGGCGGCTCGGGCATGACCAAAGCAGTGATCGACACCAACGTATTGGTTTCCGGCCTGCTCAATCCAAACGGTGCGCCGGGGCGGGTTGTTGATCAATTGCGAACGGGACAATTACAGGTGGTGATTGACGACCGAATTCTGGATGAGTATGTCCGCGTGTTGCGCCATCCCTATTTCGAGCGCTATTTCACAAAAATAGATCGCGAGCATCTAATCGACTACCTGACGTACAACTCGGAATACACCATCGCAACCGTTCGATGCAACAACCTGCCCAATCCAAGCGATGCGCCATTTCTGGAAACGGCTCTGACCGCCGCCGTGCCGCTCGTCACCGGTAACCAGAAGCACTTCCCTCCAGATAAATCCGGCGGATGCCGGATTTATTCACCTGCCGAGTTTATACAAATCTGACTTACAACTCCAAAAATGTATGGCCGAAAATCCTGTCCATCCTGTTATCCCGTCAAAAATACTCCCCTCTCCAAATTCGCGGTGATTCGCGTTCATTAGCGGTTAAAAATCGATTCAATCAGACATTCCACGTCCAGCTAAATCTGCTAGGGAGCCCGCATGAAACGATCAAAAACCCAAGCGGAGCGACTGCTCGATCTCGACCAGCGGTTACGGAACAGTACATATCCCAATCGTCAAATGCTGGAAGTAAAATACCGGAACTGGAAGGGCGAAAAAACTTCCCGCGTTGCACCGGTTCACTTAGCCAACTTACAAGGCGACTGGTATCTGTTTGTTCAGTATGAGGGTTTCGACAACTTCCGGCAGATTGCGCTTGGTCGGATTCAGGACGTTAAACTGCTCAGCAAAAAGGCCGACATTCAAGGAGCGTTTGACCCGAAGAAAGAACTCGCCGACACCTTTTCAAAATTCGCCGGTGAAAATAAGCCGTTTCAAGTAACGGTACAGTTTCACCCCGAGATTGCGGTGACCGTGCTCGAACGGCAGTGGCACCCGGAGCAAAAGGTGACATTGAAATCAAACGCTGGGTTATGGCCTACGGGCGCTACGCCAAAGTCAAAAGCCCCAAGTGGCTGAAAGAGCAGATACGCGAAGAAGTTCGTGCTATGATAAAGTACTGGAAATGAAGTTGGTTTTCCAAAGGTTGGAAGAGCAGGCAGGATGCCCGCGGTACAGAAAACAGAGGTCAGAGGACGGATGACAGAAGACAAAGACATTCCCTTTGGGTTCCTTGCGTTCTCTCGTGGCCAAACTCCCATCCGCGTTGATCTGCGAAATCTGCGGCCTCCTCCTGCGGCGGATCAGCCTACGGCGAAAAAAATCTTCAAGAATCGCCAGCGCACTCAGCCATGCTCGCCCCACCTTCGCGACTTCGTTCTTTGCGGTCAAAACTGATTCTTCAAGGTAGAGTGGGGCTGCGCGTTGCTTATCCCCTTGACACAGAGCGGTGCCGCCCGCTGGTTGTCCCCGCACTCCAAAAGCACCTCTGGGTGTTCTCATATCAATAAAGACCGAATATCATGCGCAACTGGTATAATTCGGCGTAGT
>JBBQSL010000191.1:0-5269 GCA_038213895.1 Kiritimatiellales bacterium
AAAATATTTGAGAGGAAGGCACCGGTTAAGTATTGTTTCAAGTCGCACTGAGCACTCCATATATGTTGTTTGAGGAAACCACATCATGGAGATAAAATGCTCAGTGTGCTAATTTTTACCCACAGATTCGGCGGAAGACCCATAAATTTTGGGGTTGGAAGTGGAAAAAATGGGGAACACGATGAATGCACGAGAATGCGTAATAGCTGTATTAAACAGAGAACCTACGGACAGGACTCCCGTTGATATTTGGCTGGTGCCGGAACTAGTCGAAAAGTTTAAAACGAAACTGGGCGTCGTGGATGAGCTCGACATCTATCGTAAACTGGGCATCGATAAAATTGTCTGGCTAGGGATCCCGTACAAGGGCGTTGTTCTCAAAGACCCGAATGAGCATGCCGAAGTGAATCACTGGGGCGTGAAGTTTAAAAAGATGGACGCCAACGAAAGCTCGCACTACGGCGAAGTCTCATTCAATCCGCTTTTGGCGCTCAACTCTGTTGAGTAACTCGAAGCCTATCCGTGGCCAAACCCGGATGATTTTGATTATGAAGCCGCTGCCGCTGAGGCTAAAAAACTGTCTAAAGAATTTGTTACTCTCGGGCCGTGGATTTCTTTGTTCGAGGTCTACTGTTCCATGCGTTCTCTCGAAGAGGCCTTGATGGATACGGTGGCTGAACCTGAATTTCTGCATGCCGCACTCGACCACATCGCCGAATCGCAAGGGGAAATGGTGCGTCGCTTTCTTGAAGCGGCCGATGGCGCTATTGATATGGTTTTCATCAGTGATGACCTTGGTTCGCAGACTAGCCTCTTAATATCGCCCGCCTCGTTCGAGGAGTTTCTGTTTCCACGACTGAAGAAGTGGTGCGATATGATCCACTCATACGGTGCCAAAGTGTTTTTTCACACCGACGGCGCATCGGAGCCGCTCATTCAGCGCCTGATCGATGCGGGTGTGGATGTGCTCAATCCGATCCAACATGCCGGCCCCGGGATGGACTGCAAGAAGATCAAAGCCAAATATGGTGCCAAACTGATTTTCCACGGTGGTGTTGAAAACCAGAAGATACTACCCTTCGGAACGGTGGAGGACGTGGTTGTGGAAACAAGGGCCTGTCTAGACCAGCTTGGGCCGGACGGCTATCTGCCGTGCTCCTGTCATTTTGCACAGGCCGACACACCTGTTGAAAATATTCTGGCGCTGATTGAAACGGTTCAGAAATATCGGCGTGGATAAGAAAAGACGTGAAGCACGCCGTAGTTCTCCAGGTCGAAAACGGTACGAAACCATTCTGGACGCACTCATCAAGCGGTTGTGGAGGGATCGATTCTCCAAGCACCTGGGGATTTCCCTACGGCGTTTCGGAAGGCTCGTGAAAAGTTGTGAACATTGGTGAACCCTAATCGGTCTGCGATTTCCGAGATGGTGAGGCTGGAGTAGTTCAGGCAGTCATAAGCGATGCGCATCTTGGCCTTCAGATGGGCTTCGCGCGGACTCTGCCGGTATTGTTCGCGGAACAGCTTGCGAAAGTGCGTTGGACTGAGCCCGTGTTGTCGCGCAAGCGTGCTCAAGTCCAATTTCCCATGGCAACGTAGCTGAATCTGCTGCAGGGCGCGCTCCAGAGTCTGTGAGTGTCGGTTACTGCCCGGTTGCGCCGGATTCTGTTGCGACAGTAGATGGCTGATCAACTGACAGACCAGTGCGGAGATCATCAGGCCGGAGGTCTGTGTGCGGTTATATTCCAGAATGATTCGCCGGAGTGTCTCGGTTATAACCGCCTGCCCGCCGCCGTTAATTTTACCGCACCAGCTCTTGAGAACTGGATCTTCAAGCGGTGGGTGCAGATGGCTTGACCAGGCTGTGAGGTCGTTGGTCCCACCCGGAATATGGGCACTCCAGTGACTGCCCTGTGGATGATAAGTTAGATCGAAATGAATGAATTGAAGCAGGGTGCCCGGCGCATGGCCGCGCATTTCATGCGGAGTGTTTGGCGGAACCCAGACCAGGTCGCCGCTTCCCACCGGAAAAGTATTTCCGGCAACGGAGAACTCACCGATCCCGTCAATCCAATGAACCAATAAAAAATCAAACAATCGGCGTGATTTAAAATGCCATGCGGGGCGCATCACTTCCTGCGCTTCACGCACGTAGGGCGCGAGTGACAGAATCCGGCGTTGCTCCTCCAATGGCGGCGGATGATGTGGGAGTTTCCCGGGAATCGACAAGTTCTTCATAGTCGAAAATGATACATGAACCATTGATCAGGCTAAATACAATTGGAGTATTTAATAATATAAAAATCATTAATTAATAAAAAGGAGTGTGACATAAAGCCATTTCAACCCGATTTTAAGAATTTAATCGACGCGGCATACAACCGTGAAGCCCAACGACTGCCATTATACGAACACGGGTTTGATTTTGGGGTCATTGAAAAAATCATCGGAGAGCCGGTAGTTCCGTTGTTGAAGGCCTCGCACAGGGATCGTGTCGAGGCGTATCGCCGCATTGCCCGCTGCGGCGTTCAACTCGGTTACGACTGCATTCCATTTGAGCGCAACATCTGCAGTATAATTCAGGATGGACAGGGGCTGATGGGTCTTGCTCCAGCCATCATTGAGACACTGGATGATGTGGAGGCCTACCCATGGGAGACCAAGCTGTCGGAATACATCCACCGCTTTGACTCGGACTATGCCGCGCTGCGCGAAGCGCTACCGGAAGGGATGAAGGCCATCGGGGGTGTCGGCACCGGGCTGCTGGAAACCATTCAGGACTTTGTGCCGTTTCAGCAACTTGCCTTTTTACCGGTGGATGAGCCGGAGGCCTATGAGCTGCTCTGGAAAAAAATTGGTGACTTGATGGTGGAGCTATGGAGTTGGGCTCTGGCGAACTATGAGGACTGTTTTGCGGTCTGCCGCTTCGGCGACGATCTCGGCTTTCGCTCTTCCACGCTCATCCGTCCCGATGAAATTCGTAAGCACATCATTCCGCAGTACAAGCGGGTAATTGATCTGGTTCATTCCTACAACAAGCCCTTTCTACTGCATTCCTGTGGGCGTATTTACGATGTAATGGAAGATTTGATTGAAGCTGGGATCGATGCCAAGCACTCCAATGAGGATGCCATCGACCGTTTTGATGTTTGGGTTGAACGATACGGCGACCGCATCGGAAACTTCGGCGGAGTTGAGATGAACATTATGACACTCAACACGCCAGCAGAAGTCAAAGAGTATGTATTCCGCCTGCTGGAGCGCATCGGCTCCGGTCATGGTGGCATCGCCGTTGGTACCGGAAACCAGATTTCGTTCTACACTGAACCCGCCAACTGGATTGCCATGTGCGAAGCCGTCCGCGAATATCGAGGTGATTGATTGTACGCGTGACCGCCTTCCAGTCGTTGGAAAAACACTCAAAAAAGATCCAGCGATTGCGATCCAAGCATTTAAAAAAAGTGACTCAGCAGTTTCAACAAAAAATAAGATTTTAATGTAACTGAAATGCATAGCGCGAAAAGGATTGTTTCAATACGAATGGGAACTGACGTAATCATTCAAAAACTGGACGATTATAGATAAAGAGACGATCCAGAAACTGGCTGAGCGCAGCAACCAGCATGGGCTTCCGCGGATAACACTGTACATCGAATCGCTGGCATTGGTCGCCTGGGTCGCCGTGAGCGAGGCCCGGTACAGGCTGTGGCTGGCAATCTTGATTTTGTATGTCTATTGGTTTTTGTACGGCTTCTGGGTCGCCGTTGCTCACACTTGAAAAAACGTCGGCTTATTGTGAAACGGTCGCCAAAAGGAGCCGTGCTTTCGTCGAGGCTGCTGCGCAGGCAGGGATCAAGTTGGCTTACGAGTATCATCCCAACACCTTCACCGAAACGTTTGAAGGAACGTTGAAACTGATATGCGCTGTCGACCATCCTAATCTGTACACCTATTGGCAACCAATAAATGGCGGTGGACTTGGTTCGCGGTTGGCAGAGATCGCCGCGATAAAAACGCATCTGTTCAATCTGCATGTTTTTCATTGGGATTGCGCTTCGCCGCCGCTGTTTCCGCACCTTCCCTTAAGCGAATGTCCAAGTGTTTGAAAGCACTGCCTCGCAGCTGCCGCCTTTACCGAAGCCGACCGCGTGATGGCTTTGGCGCAAGGCCGCGAAAAGGTCTGCCTCGGCTCTGGCGTTTTGCCGTATGAAGCCGTCCCCGCAACCGTGCTGGCCGTACGTAAGTACATTGAAAAGAACAGGTTGTAAAATCCACGTTTTTTGTTTGAATTCGTGCGAGGCAATCGCCTGAACCGCCTCCGGTAAATATATTTTAGTATTGATAAAAATCATCTAATTGATATTTTTACATTGTAAAAAAACATTTTACGAGGGTATCCATGAAAAGAGATGTGCTGAAGGATTTGGATGATTGGTTTGATCGCGAAAACCGTAAACCGTTGATTATTCGCGGTGCACGGCAGGTTGGTAAAACATGGGTGGTGAGGGAGTTTGCGAAGCGCCGATTCAAAAATTTGATCGAAATTAATTTTGACCAGAATCCGGAGAAGGTGAGTCTGTTTGCATCGAGGGATGTGGAGCAGGTGATTCGACTTCTTTCGGTGGATATGGATGCCGACATTATCCCCAGAGAAACATTGTTGTTTCTCGATGAGATTCAAAGCGCTCCCGAGGTGATTCCGCTGCTTCGTTATTTCTATGAAAAGATGCCGGAGCTACATGTGATTGCGGCGGGGTCTCTGTTGGAGTTTGTTCTCAGTGAGCATACGTTTTCCATGCCGGTCGGTCGGATTGAATATCTGTTTATGGGGCCGATGAGTTTTTCTGAATTTTTAACGGCCAACGGGAACCAGACGTTGCGTGAATTTTTGGCAGGCTATCGTCTGGACGATCCCTTGCCGCAATCGATTCATCAACAGTTGCTCAACCTGTTGAAGGTTTATTGCACCGTTGGCGGAATGCCAGCAGCGGTTCGGGCCTATGCCGGCAACGGAGATCTGCGCCTCGTCGCAAGAGAGCAGAGTTCTATTCTGCAAACCTATCGCGATGATTTTTCCAAATACGGATCCCGGATTGATACGCGTCGCCTCGGAACTGTATTTGACGCTATTCCGCGTCTGGTGGGGCAAAAGCTTAAGTATGTGAATATCGACCGGAATGAGCGGGCCAAACCGCTGGCCGATTCGGTTGAACTTCTGGAGAAGGCCCGGGTTGTTTATTGTGTAACTCACTCAGCAGGGAATGGAATT
>JBBQSL010000192.1:0-5225 GCA_038213895.1 Kiritimatiellales bacterium
ATTAATATCTAACCCGTAGGCGCCGACATCGTCGCCCAGCAGCTCTATAACAGGTGCTCCGCCTGCAACGCCTTCAGAAATTTCACTCAAAACAGTTTCAAGCGGTCGACTAATGAGTTCACCAACTATCGGCTTATCACCACAATACGTGCAGCGATCCAGACACCCATGCCCCGTTTGGACACTAAACGGTCCGCCCATCTGATAGTAACGATTCTCTCCGGGAATATCAGCCCATGCGACATACCGCCCGAAATTCTCATTTACTGAGAATTCATCCAGAAAACTGAAGATGTGCCGATCCGGAATCCCCAATTCAACCAATTCGTGCCGAGCTACTTCAGAAACTCCTTCCAGAACAAACACATTTTTCCCGGAGTTCACACATTCCTGTGCAAGAGACAAACTTTGTTTCTCCTGAGATGTGTTGAAAGCGCACCCCCACAAAACCACCGTATCAGCGTGATCGATGGAGGAAACTACATTGATTCCATTTGTAGTTAAAAGTTTGGAAAACCGCGCAACATCCAGCTGTCGGCGATAGCAGGTGTTTAATTTTAGAAAAACGTTCTTCATGCTAAGCCCTTCAACCCTAGTGAGTCCTGGATAAACCCTATTCTTGGCCGAATGGTTTCAGAAGAGTATTGCGGCGTTCGCACAGAACCCTTTTTTACAACGGCGGCCATTGACGGACAAAGTGAAGGAAGATTCTGATCCTGAAATGCCAACAGCTCCAGTCCGGCACAGCCGAGCAGATTTAAAAAAGTTTCTTTATAAAACAGGAACAGATGAGCGAGGTGCAACTGAAGAAGCCCGCAAGCCTTACCTATATCTGGTACTTCAATGTATGCGATCGCTTCGTCGCTCATCCGACTGCGGATCTGTTGAAGAAACTCCAGTGGGTAAAGACAGTGTTCCAGAACATGAACAACTGTCACGAGATCGAATTGCCGGTCATCCGTCTCCAGAAATGATTCCCAGGAGCTGGAAAAAACTTCTGCTCCGCTGTATGTGGCGGCAAACTGCGCGAAACTCGGATTTGGTTCGATGCCCACGCGTTTTAATTGCGGGAAAATTTCTCCAAGCTGCTTAAGCAGGCTTCCCTCTGCGCAGCCGATATCCACCGACCAGCCGACCGGCCTCCAAGTTGTATTCGCACGAAGCATCGATGTAACAAATTCCGCCCGACGCGCATAGACTCCAGCATCAATGTACTCCTGTGTAGGAACCTCCACGGATTCATAAAACCTACGGTAAAACTCCCGATAGAATTGTTCCATAGACACCACATTCGGGCGGGGATTGGTAAAGACCAGGCCGCACTGCGGGCACCATACCGTGCGCAGCCCCATGTTATATCGATCGCCAAGAAATAGCGTCTCGTGCCGATCTGACCGGCACAGCTCGCACGCAATCTTCTCCTTTGCGAGAGAGTCGTAATACTCAGAGGCCGAGTTCATCGCATCGCTCCATTTATTTCAAAAAATTTACGAAATCCCTGCCCGTGCAATTCGATACGATCCAGCAGTGCTTGAAAAAACCGACCGTGCAATCCCAGTGGAAAGAGCATGCTATGCGAGGCAGGATACCGAAAAAAGTAACGGCGCAGTAATCTAGAGGCATTGTCTGTTCGTCCGGAAATATAAGCTACAGCAGCAGCCGTCACAGACATCATCGAATACGTTCCCGCCAGCTGAAACCGAATGCCTTCTGTCAAAACCGGGTGGAGATCTTCAAACAATTGTTGGTCGGCGGAACCGTCCAGACCAGCAATCAGCCTCTGCATTAAATCCGCCGCCGCAGAAGCTGATGAGGACGGAACCGCAGGTTTTCCGGCAACAAAGCGGGTGAGTATCAATTCGACCGGACCATATTCACTAACCCACGGAGCCGGCGGCAACGTCAAATTTTCTAAAATATGAATTGCCGCATCGCAATCGCCCGCTTCACGGGCAAAAACGGCCCGCCAATAACCAATGCCGGAACACCCATCGAACTCAGCTGCTGCAATTGGCAGACTGGATGGCGGTAATTCGTGCGAACAAAAGGAAATTTGAGAACGAAGCAGCGCATCCTGTTCTCTGCAAAGCTTCAGCCGGGGAACGGCATCGGATAATCCAGATACCTGTCCCAATGCCAGACTCAGTCGCACTCTGAAGACCACTGCGTCAGGATGGCTGGAGACAGATAAGATCTCCTGCGCCTGTCGCAACAGTCCCGCGTGACAACACTCGATGGCGTATAAAAATTTGAATTCATCGGAAAGCTGCTCTGCATTTTCAGGTAATGCAGCATCAAATTCATCGAGATCACCTGCCCTGCGAAAGATGGACGCGCAAATCACACGCGCAGCCGCGGAATATGTTTTCTGACTGTCCCGGAGCCGATCCAGCACCTGTGTCTGTGTCCGCTGTTCGGAAAGCAACGTGTTTGCCGCATGAATTAGGGCAGAAACGATTGTATTTTCTTTGAGCCTCGAATCCGTTCTTGGCAATGACCCCTCCTGAAGGGTTTGCCATAATTTTTCTCTAGAGGGAAAAACCCGACCGACGCTGGAAACAAAACATTCCATAACTCCGGTCGTTTTCAGCTCACTGGGAACAGCAATGCCGTTCGGATTCCGATTGTGCCCGGCATGAATAAACAGAGCCAGCTCATCGGCGCACTTCGCGTCTCGGGCGCATTCGCGATAAAGCGATTCTGTTTCCTCATTTAAACGAATCAGCAGATGCTCGCCGGATGCAATAATTTCGTCGAGTCGTTGATGCGTTCCTTCGCCTGCATTGAGATGCAGGCAGAAGCGGGCGGATTGAAACGCGGCGGACAGTTCTTCTCCGTGCGCCAGAATGCCGCAGGCATATTTCGCAAAGCGCGGATGCTGTTCCCAGTCTCTGCCGTAAAGATGCAGACGAAAGTCCGGATGCTCCTGCGCGTAGTCATCGAGCCATTCGATGACAACGTGGCGGTAGATGATGTCGTTGAGCCGCCAGAAGAGAAGCTGGACGGTTTCCGATAACGGATCGAGATTCAGCTGAAGAACCTCCACTAGCTGCGGATAACTCGTGACGGTTTCGCCGGAGCGGTAGAGTGTCCAGAGCCGGTCATGAAATTCCATCAGTTGCGTTTCGGAAAGGCCGTGCTCCGCAAACAGACCCCTGAGTCTTTCTTTGACCAGCTGATCGGTCGGCAGCCCGCAGTTGGACGCAAAGCAGACATCACATTCAAAACGCTTCCGCTGCGCATCGCTTAATTCGCGAAGTTTAAATTGTTCCGGATCAACAATCATACCGAGCGGATACAGCCGGTTTTCCAGATAACCGAATTCCGGCAGCTGCGTGACATACCCGACGATCAGATCGCGGTTGCGTTTTTCTGCGGCGGCATTCCATATCCGCGCGGCTTCCGGATTGTTGATGGCCGGCATGGCGTCCTGCACCCAGCTGACAACGAGCAATTCATCAGGCACTAAGTCCGACAGCTCCTGACGCAGATGATCAATGTACAAAAAAAGATCGGGCTTAAACTCATAAATCGATTGAATGAGGTGATACGACGTGACCATCGCCGGGCCGTCGACCACCAAGGTATCCCAGCCCGCCTGCTGGAATGCGCGACAGGTGTCGCGAATACTATACTGAATGACCGTGGACCACGAACACGATGGCACCAGCAAGCGCGGACGACGGTCTGATCGCCCGGCAATATGATCGCCCAGTTGCGTGTCGTTCAACGCCTGATAATAAAGCTGATTTGCCTCCCGGCAAAACTCAACCCCCGCGTCACGGTCTTGTACGAGTTCGACCAGCGGGGCCATAATCCGTTCCAATGTCGTGCCCGGTGCCAAAGAAAAGAAAGTGAAGATGTGCGAAAATTCGGGATGCTTTCTCAACCAATCGACCTGTTGCGGCATCTCTTCATGCCAGAAAAACGTGACCCGATCCGAGGCCAGCAACGCACGCGCATCGTAGGTCTGAAGAAATCCGCACAATGTGAGCAGAGAATCAACGCAAACCCAAATGGGTTGTGCGCAGTGATTGCCGACGGCCTGTTCGCGGAGATTAAAAATATGAATCAGTTCTGCACCGGGATACAACCCGACGATCAATACCGGACGGGAAAAGTCGCTCAACAGGGAATGAATCTCGTTCATCTGCTGGTTAATCGTTGAACCCGGATCAATAGAATTGGTCAGGGGATAGGTCTGAGAATCTTCACGCAGTCCGTAGGCGGGGAATCTGTCTTTAGCTTTGAAGGAACAAACCTTTTCCCGTAATTCGGGGGACATAACCAGAGCCGCCAACGCCGGGAAACGCGCATTCAGCGCTTCCAGGTTGGCGCTCCAACGCGTCATCGGCAGATTGGATTGCATTGCTTTCACTTGCAGAAATAACAGCAGGCGTAATGCCGCGGGAGTAACGACTGAAAAACGCTGGCAGGCGCTTGGCATCGGGACTGCTTCCTGCTATCGACAGAAAGGTATGAATTTATGATATTCAATCCAATTGATCAAAAAATCGTTGAAATTAATCAACTCGATATCATTTGCCGCCGGTTGCACGCTAAAAAGCAAAAGATCGTTCACTGCCACGGGTGTTTTGATTTCCTGCATCTGGGACATTTACGCCACTTCAAAGCCGCGCGAAAACAGGGCGATGTTCTGATCGTTACCGTAACGCTGGATCAATTTGTCAATAAAGGCCCCAACCATCCATTTTACAGCGCGATGGATCGCGCAGAAATGCTCGCCGCGCTGAATGTCGTCGATTACGTCTGCCTAAATCCGTGGCCGACGGCCGCAGAAACCATCGAAACGCTCAAAATCGATGTTTACGTGAAAGGCAGGGAATACAGCGACGGCACAGCACTCCAGGATGCCCGCTTCCGCCGTGAAGTTGCGGCCATCGAAAAAATAGGCGGCCGGGTTTATTTTACGGACGAAATCACCTTTTCCTCTTCTAAAATTATGGAACGCCAGGCGCTATTTGCCTGAGTCAGCCGGTTCCGGACATTGGAAAATCCGTTTAAAAAGTTCCAGACCTTGGAACAATCAAGACGCACTTGACGGACATTACTTTGCCGCTAAAAACCTATCAGGTTTATTCACAACCACTTGTGAATAAAATCAACTTCACGCGGGTGGCTATGTTTCCAGAAGTTCCAGTATTTCGCGTTGTTCCTTGTCGGGTATTGTTGATTGCCGGTAGGTGATTCCGGCGCTGCTGATC
>JBBQSL010000193.1:0-5201 GCA_038213895.1 Kiritimatiellales bacterium
GGTGCGCCGACCTTGGTGATGAACTCAAACGCGGCGTCCATTTTGTTTTTTGCGCAGTTGTCGGCATCGGCCCCTTCGTTCCAGGGCATCGGACGGGTGGCTGCACCGAAGGGATCGCCGCCGCCGCCGCAGAACGAGTGCCAGTAGGCAATGGCGAAACGCAGGGTTTCCTTCATCGTCTTGCCGCCGACTACGGCGTTTTCATCGTACCATTTAAACGCCATCGGGTTATCGCTCGCGCGGCCTTCAAATCCGATTTTTCCAATACCTGGAAAATATTCTTTTGCTCCGGTTACAATACTCATTCTATTTCTCCTTTTTGTTAATTCCTTCGAAATTCAATATTCGTTATTCAAAATTCCCTAGCCCTGCATTTCCTCAAGTTCTTTGCCTTTGGTTTCCGCCACACACTTCCATACCAGAAAGAAGGAAATCAGCGCGCAAACGGCGTAGACCGAATAAGCGCCTCCCAGGCCGATGCCGCTGAGCATCATCGGAAAAGTGATGGTGATGGCGAAGTTGGAACCCCACATCGCGATTCCGCTGACGGCCAGCGCCGAACCGCGGAACTGATTTGGGAACATTTCGCCGAGCTGCACCCAGACCACAGGCCCCCAGGAAAAGTTAAAAAAGATGACATACAGGTTCGCGGCGAGCAGAGCGATCAGGCCGGTGTTCCCTGTCAACGTCAGCTTGCCCGCAACATCCACTTCGGCCTGACTGAACACCAAGGCCATGATACCCAGCGTAATGACCATTCCCACGGAACCGATGAGCAGCATCGGTTTGCGTCCCATCCGATCGATGGCCATGAGCGCGGCGATACAAGCGCCAATACTGACAGCCCCGCTGATCACATTAATAAGCAGCGCATTGCTTTCGTTGAATCCGGCGGCCTGCCACAACACGGAGCCGTAGTAAAACACCACGTTGATGCCGACAAATTGTTGAAACGCTGCTAGGGCAATGCCAACCCAGACAATCGGACGGAAGCCGAATTTACCGAGAATGTCGCGGAAGCGCGGACGGTGGTGATCGCCAGCGAGGGAACCCTGAATCTCGTCATACTTGCCCTGAGCCGAGTCGCCCATCAACTTGCGCAGCACCTTCAAGGCCTGCTCTTTCTTGCCGGAAGCCACTAGATAGCGCGGACTTTCCGGAATGAAGAGCAACGCGAAGAAAAAAGTTACCGCCGGGGCGAGCTCAATCCAGAACATCCAGCGCCATGCCTCAAAGCCCAGAGCCAATACATCCAGCGTACTGCCAGCAATGCGTGCAATGAAATAGTTGCTCAGAAATGAGCAAAACAGGCCACTGATAATGGCGATCTGCTGGATGGAAGAAAGCATACCGCGATATTTTGCGGGAGCCACTTCGCTGATATAGGCCGGAGCCAGCACCGAGGCTGCGCCGACGGCCAAACCGCCGAGAACACGATACACAATGAATTCGGCAGAAACGTGCGAAACCCCGGAGCCCCACGCACTGATTGTAAAGAAAACCGCGGAAACCAGCAGGATGTTGCGCCGTCCGAAGCGGTCAGCCAATCGCCCCGCAGCAAAGGCCCCCGCCGCGCAACCGAGCAGCATGGAGGCCACGTTGAACCCTGTGCCGACGCTGTTGGAATTAAAGGCGGTTCGCAGTCCATCAACTGTTCCGTTGATCACGCCCGAGTCGAATCCGAACAGGAACCCGCCGATGGTCGCCACCAGCGTGATGAGAATCACAAACCCCGTCTTATGCTTGCTTGCCAACATACGCTCTCCCTTTAGTTAATTACCGAATCCAACTGTTTCTTCCATGCCGCATAGGCATCCGCATAACGCCCAGACATTGGAAAGATCGTTTTCTTTTTTCCCAAGGTTTGGAACGCTTCCTCCAAGGTTTGAAAAACTCCCGCCCCGAAGCCCGCGCCACGAGCCGCGCCAAGGGACCCAGCGGTTTCATACAGCTCGATCGTTGCACCGCTGACGCCCGCCAGCGTTTCGCAAAAGACATCGCTCATGAACATATTGGCGAAGCCGGCCCGGATGGTTTTTATTTCGATGCCGGTCTCTTTCATGACCTCCATGCCATACATGAAGGAGAAAACGATCCCCTCCAAAACGGCGCGGCAGATATGCGCTCGGCCATGACGGTTAAAGTCAATTCCTGCAATCTGGGCTCCGACATTGCGGCTCCCCAACACGCGCTCCGCACCATTGCCGAACGGCAGAATCGTGACTCCATCGCTGCCAACCGGCACCGATTCGGCCAACTCGTCCATCTCCTGATAGGAGATGTCACCCAGCAAGCGTTTCATCCAGGCATTCAGAATTCCGGTGCCATTGATGCAAAGCAGTACGCCGAGGCGCGGATCGTCTTTATGGTGATTAATGTGCGCGAAGGTATTGACGCGCGATTGCGGGTCGAACTTTTTCTGATCGGTCACACCATAAACCACGCCGGAGGTTCCGGCGGTTGCGGCGATCTCACCGGGTTTGAGCACGTTGAGCGACAGCGCATTGTTGGGCTGGTCGCCGCCGCGATAAGAAACCGGCGTTCCTGCGAGCAATCCGAAAGCTTCCGCCGCACTTTTTGAAATGCAGCCCTGCTGCCCAAAGGTTGGGACGATTTCAGGCAGGATCGATTCATTAAATCCAAACTGATTGAGCACCAGCTTGGCCGGTTTTTCTTCGAGGAAGTCCCAAAGGATTCCCTCCGATAAACCGGAGGCGGTGGTGCGGACATCGCCCGTCAGCTTCATGGCCAGCCAGTCGCCGGGCAGCATGATCTTATCGATCTGCGCATAAATCTCCGGCTGGTTTTCTTTTACCCAGGCCAGCTTGGCTGCCGTAAAGTTGCCAGGCGAGTTCATCAAGTGAGAGAGGCATTTTTCGGCGCCGATGGCTTCCATCGCGGCCTGTCCGTACGGAACGGCGCGGGAGTCGCACCAGATAATGGCAGGACGCAAAACGTTTTGATCTTTATCAACGCAGACGAGTCCGTGCATCTGGTAGGCGATGCCGACGGCTTTCACCTCTTCGGGCTTGGCTTCGGCTTCACGCATCGCATCGCGGACGGCATCTCTGGCGCAATCGTACCAGCATTGCGGATCTTGCTCGGCAAATCCCGGCTGCGGCGAGTCAATCTTCTGCTCGCTCTTCGGATAAAACGCGCTTCCAGCACAACGCCCGGTCGCTACTTCCAGCAGCGACGCTTTCACTGACGAACTGCCCACATCGATACCCAATAGATACATACCCATCCTCCAGCGTTCCAATATTCCATCATTCCACTCTTCATGCCTTGAGTATTTTCCCAAATACAAGCACTATAATCCCACATTATGAAATCGAAACTTGCAGATGGAATACACTATTTTGGACTGTCAGGCTTTCCTTTGGCCGTACGGCGTGTTTGCACGGATGCGGAGCATACGCCATCCCATCCGCACGATTTGACCGAAGTTGAGCATCGCCACGCCTTTTGCGAGCTGGTGATTGTGACGCACGGTGGCGCGATGCACATGCTCGAGGGAAATGAGTTTCCTGTGACGGCTGGCGATGTCTTTTTGTTGCAAGGGCGACAGCGCCACTATTTCTACAATCGGGAAAACCTCAATCTGATCAACATCATGTACGACCCTGAGAAGATCGCACTTCCGGAAAACGAGTTGCGCCGCATGCCGGGCTATTGCGCGATGTTCATGCTCGAACCGACCTATCGCCGGCAGCACAACCGCGAAGACTGCTATGGTATGACCTACCTTATTCATTTCACACGACTCGTTTCATCGGACGACACGCCCAGACCCGCTACCCTTCATGAGAGCCTCGACTTCAGATCGTGAGCTGAAGTTAAAGTCACCTTTGATCGAGTGCGCCAAACAGGAGGCCGCAACCGCAAAATCAATAATGTCTTGATCCTTCAGAAATTCCCCAGCGTTAAGAGCAAAGACCAGTCCGGCCGCAAAAGAATCGCCACCACCAACACGATCAACAATGTCGCGGATTTCATACGGCTGGTAATGGCCGTCTTTCACCGGAGCAAATACAGTGGCATCTGCCGCAACATCATAGAGCATCGCCCCCCAGTTATTGTGCGTGGCTGAAATGCTTTCGCGAAGCGTAATAGCCACTTTGCGGACATTGGAAAACTGCGCCGCAATCGCCCTAGCCACTTCGGGATATTTCTTAATCGAAAGTTCGCCGCCCTCTACATTAGTATCTCCGGCCTGGATACCCAGCACATCGGAAGCATCTTCTTCGTTACCGATGATGATATCGACATACGGCAGAATCGTGCGCATCGTTTTTTCCGCCAGCTCACGCGGCTTGCAGGTTGGGTTCCCGCACATCCAAACCGTCGTCAAGATCTGGCGCACCTCAACGGCGTATAAAACTGAAGAAAAAGAGATTGGCTACTATCTCAGCTCCGAACCCTTTGATCGGCGCACCCCCGAGCAATGGCTTGAACTCATCCGAGGACACTGGGGCGGCGTAGAAATACGCAACCACTGGCGGAAAGACGCGTGCCTACTCGAAGACAAAACCCGAAGCCGGAACCCGAAGTTCGTCGGTGCACTCGCCATGTTTCGCAACATATTGCTGTTCATGTACAAAGAGCAAGACAGCCATACAACACTACCCGGATTCGTCGAGGACATTGCCGCTAATCAAAACAAGCCTTTTTCAATGCTGATGCGCCGATACTAAACTCATATAGAAAGACTATGCTAATTAGTGAGTTCTGGATGAAATATAAGGGCGAGTCGAACTTATAAAAGACGGTCGATAAGCGTGGAGGTCTATCTGGATAAGTATTGCCCATGTATTTAAAGTTTAAGTCGGATTCCAAAGGTTGGAAGTTTTATCCTCAGTTTTTTTACGCGGCATCTTCCACCGAAAACGCGGCCCCTTCGGGAACCGCGTCCTACAAATACGACAACTTGTAGGGCGTGCCTCTCTGCTGGCAGAGGGCGCGCAGGAGTTTTGACCAGCGGAAACGCGGCCCCTTCGGGAACCACGTCCTACAAATTTAATAACTTGTAGGGCGTGCCTCTCTGCTGGCAGAGGGCGCGCAGGAGTTCCGACCAGCGGAAACGCGGCCCCTTAGGGAACCGCGTCCTACAAATCCGAGGGGATATATCGCGCAGCCTGATTAAGTTGATCCCGTATCAGCCTTTGCCGAGCGGTAGGCTATCTCCGTCAATCCAGCGG
>JBBQSL010000194.1:0-5178 GCA_038213895.1 Kiritimatiellales bacterium
AACTTCTATGACCTGAAAGCTGTATAAGTGAACAAAACTGAAGAGCCGTATGTGGGAAAATCACAAGTACGGTTCTGTGAGGGGTGTTGTAACTCTCACAATGTGAAAACAAAAGGAGACTATTAAATGCCTACTCGACAAAACTGTCTGCAATCCACAGTATCGTTTGTCCTGCCCAGTAATCTTCAGGTGATTGAAGAGGGTCAGGGGTACCAGTCCGATAATTTGATAAAGGGGGCTGTTTAAAGTTCCAATGGTTCGACCGTGCGACGTTGCTCACGGCAGACAGTTCACCACAGATGTTCGGAACTTTCTTGGCGTCTTGGTGTCTTTGCGGTCAAAACTTTCCAAATATGAGGGAGTTTTTGGACAGGATAACAGGATGGACAGGATTTTCTGGCTCTAGCAATGACTACTGCAAGCCCTCCAGAATACCGGAGAGGCTCGCCCTACAAGTTTTCTTGAGTACGTCCCTCGAAGAGTGGGCGAACTGGGCTCCGTTATTGAGGGGCAACGAAGTGGCAATAATCTATATTCAACTGTTCAGGATCATTCTGCCGTCCATCATTCTGCCAAAATTCTTTGGTTGCCACTGTGAGTCGCGTTCCACGTGACAACGTGGTCACGGGACGGCTATGCCGCGCTGGATATTCTGTGGTGAAATTTCTCACCCTTCACGAATGACGGCTGAGAATTTGGATTTTAAGCCCAGTCGGCGATTTTTAGGCGTTTGATCCGTTTGAAATCGCGGGTGTTGTTGGTGACGAGTGTTGCCTCAACCGATCTAGCGTGGGCGGCGATCAGCATGTCCATCGCGCCGACTGGAGTGCCATCCCGTTCCAGTTGCGCACGGATTTGTCCGTAGTGTTGCGCGGCGGAAGTATCGAAGGGGAGAAGGGTAAAGGGTGACAAAAATTCCATTAGCGCCAGCCTGTTTTTGTCTGGATCGGCACTCTTTTCGCATCCGTATTCGAGTTCGCTGACGGTGATTGATGAAATCAGCAGATCCTCTGGGCGGTGCATGGTGATTTGTTTAATGACTTCCGCTTTTTGCTGGCGGATAACGAAAATACAGAGGTTTGTATCTAGTAGGTATTTCATCAAAAAACCCGCTCATCGAGTGCCGGTTGCTCGCGCTTTTCCATAAAATCTTCGGTGAAGCGCTGTAGGCTTGCTGTAAACCCGACCCACGGAGTTTTTCGGGGAATGAGCATGATCACTCCATCGAGGCTGCTGATAAAGACATCCTCGCCCTCCATGCGGAATTCTTTCGGTAGGCGTACGGCTTGGCTGCGTCCGTTAGTAAAAATTTTAGCTGTTTGCATGATTTTTCCTTGGTATATACCGCAATATATACCATTCGGGATTTTTGTCAACCTTCACGAATGACGGCGGCGACGGCGGCACAGACTTTTTTGCCGACGGCTTCGTGGAAGGCGTTGACCTTTTCGTCGGTTAGCGTGCCGCTCGGCGAGCGGTAGACGAAGCTGTAGGCGAGGCTCTTCTTGCCTTTCTCCAGCACTTTGCCTCGGAAAACATCGAACAACTCTGTTTTTTCTAGTTCGGCGGGCGCGGTGCTTTGAACGGCTTTCAGAATTTCTTCGTGCCGCACCGATTCGTCGACGATGAAGGCAAAGTCGCGGGCGATGGCGGGATAGAGCGGAATGTCTTTTACTTCGCTTCGTTTCCAAGCATTGGAAATCAGCGCTTCAAGATTTAGTTCGGCAGCGGCGACCGGATCGTTCAGGCGCCACTCTTTGCGTGCGGCGGAATTGATTAGACCAATGATGCCGATTTTTTCTTTATCGGCAAGTACGGTAACGGCGCGACCCGCTTCAAATGCTGAATTTTCCAAGGATTGAAAATTCACATTCTGAATTTTTTGCGCGGCGAGTAGTTTTTCGACGAGTCCCTTTAGCCAAAGGAAAACTTCTTCTTCGCCGAGAGCACGTTGCTTGTCGAGTGCGCCACGTCCGGCGGAACCCATCAATCCTAGGCAGACTTTTTCCGTCTGCACAGGAGTCCCCTCCTCGGGATGGGTGCCCGCAGGGCGGGGTGGTTTTTTAGTGAAAGTCCGGCCGATTTCAAAAAAGACCGCTTCGTCAATCTGGCGCGATTTATTGCGTCCGAGGCTTTCGACCATCTGCGGGATCAGCGACGTGCGCAGGACGGACTGTTCGGCGCTGATTGGGTGGGGCAGTTCCTCGCGGGTGGCGTGGTCGTCTTTACCGAAGAGGTCTAGCAGGGGGTGGCTGACCAGCGTATAGTTCATGATTTCGCGGGTGCCGAGTCCGACCAGTTTTTTTCGACAGGCGGTGATGGCTCGGATGCGATTGTCCTGTGCGCCGGCGACGACTTCAGCGATTGGCAACTTTTCCGGAATTTTGTCGACACCATTCATACGGGCGACTTCTTCGATGATATCTACTTCACGTTCAAGGTCGTCGCGGAAGGCCGGAATTTCGAGAACCGCTTTCTCCGCATCGCTGGAAAGAATGGAGATTTCCAATGATTGAAAAATTTTCTTCATCGCTTCGACCGGTACGTTCATACCGATCAGTTCGCAGGCCGACTGCCAGCGGAAGGTGATCTGCCGTTTCGCCTTTGGCGCTGGGTAAACATCGACAACGCCTTTGCAGACGCTGGCTCCGGCCAGTTCGTGCATCAGCGCGGCGGCGCGGCGGCTGGCCCATTCGACGGTGGCGGCGCTGACGCCGCGCTGGAAGCGGTAAGAACTGTCGGTGTAAAGGCCGAGTCCTTTGGCGGTGGCGCGGATTCCGGACTGCTCAAACGTCGCGGCTTCAATCAGCACCGTCGAGGTGTCGTTTTTAATTTCGGTATGGGCTCCGCCCATGACTCCGGCGAGCGCAACGGCTTTACCGGCATCGGCGATGACGAGCATGTCTTCCGTCAGCTGGCGCTCAACGCCGTCGAGCGTGGTGAACTTTTCACCTTTGGCCGCATGGCGGACGATGATCTTGCCGTCCTTGAGCAGTGTGTAGTCGAACGCGTGGAGCGGATGACCGGTTTCGAGCAAAACGTAATTGGTGACGTCCACAACATTATTAATCGAACGGATACCGCAGGCTTCGAGGCGGCGCTTCATCCAGTCGGGCGAGGGGCCGATCTTAACGTTTTTCAGAACGCGGGCGGTATAGCGCGGACACTTCGCAGAATCCTTCACTTCAACGCTGATTTCTTTTTCGACCGGCTCCGTGCTTTCCTCCTTCGCCAAGGCTTCGGCGGACAGGTCTTTCAGTTCAATAGCAGGCATCTTAAGCGGCTGGCCGTAAATGGCGGCGACTTCGCGAGCGATACCGATGATGCTCAGGCAGTCGGGGCGGTTCGGCGTGATTTCCAGTTCGAAGACGATTTCCGGCGGGCCCATCACGGCGGCCAGCGGCGTACCGGGCTTGATCGAAGTATCCAGCACCAGCAGTCCGGAATGATCTTCGCCGAGGCCGAGTTCGTCTTTGGCACAGAGCATACCAAGCGATTCAACACCGCGGATTTTGGCTTTTTTCAGAGTGATTCCGCAAGGCAGGGTCGTGCCGACGGTGGCGAACGGATATTTGCCGCCAACCGCGACGTTGGGCGCACCGCAGACGACGCGCAGGGTTTCGCTCGCGCCGTATTCGACCGTGCAAAGGCGCAGTTTGTCGGCATCCGGGTGCGGTTCAATGGCCAGCACCTCGCCAACGACCACGCCGTCGAAGGTGCCGCCGAGCGTTTCGATATGTTCGACCTCGAGTCCGGCAAACGTCAGTTTGTCGGAAAGTCCGATCATCGTGTCATCGAAATCTACATATTCTTTTAGCCAGCTCAGCGCAAATTTCATAGTTGATCCTTGAAAAATTGGAATGATGGAACAATGGAATGGCGGAATAATGGAGTCGATCAGGACTGTTTTTTTCGGGCTTAAACGAACCCTCTATCAATATTCCTTTATTCCAGTAATCCAATATCCCCGTGTTTTAACAAGCGGCAGTTAAGCACTAATGGCCTTTGCGGGCAAGCGTGCAGGCGATTATTGATCTGTTTCTATTAATTATAACGAGGCTGCTTGACAGTTCCGTTTTAGAGTCGTATTACTTGTCAAGTATTGCAAATAAAGAAAACAGTTAAATGTTTTAAATTTAAAACAAAGAAGCGTAGGCGTTGGCAACTATATCGTTGAGGTTTGAATGAAATGGATTGTGACTGGGTTGTGCGTGTTGGTTGCGGGAGTGTATTTGACCTTTGCGGTGTACGGCGCTTTTTCACTTAGCGCAGAGAAGGCAGGGGATGGACTAAATGTCATTGTTTCTGCGCCTGCTGGATTTACAGACCGAGTTGAGCTTTATGCCTGTTCGAATTTAGTTTCCAGAGACTGGCGGGTAGCAGGCCAGAATCTGCGCCCGACCGATGGGTGTCCGGCCAAATTGTATACGTTGGCCGGTGACACTGGGTTTTTTGTTGCCGGGAACATGGACGTCGATAGTGATCAGGACGGTTTACCTGATGATCGGGAACTGATGGTTTACAAAACCAATCCGAACAAATGGGACACAGATGGCGATGGATTGAATGATGGTTTTGAGGTGCAGAATAATCTGAACCCCTTGTCTTTATCGGGGCCGAGCGAAGCGAATATCGATACGGACGGGGATGGGCTGCCGGATACTCTAGAATATCTATTTTTTAGTAATTTAGCCCAGACCGCCACGGACGATTTCGACGGGGACGGGTTATTGAATGGCGAGGAGCTGGAGTTGACCTTTAGCTATGCTGAACCAGTCGCCGTGCAATCGCCGTGGGTTGTCGGTTTAACCGGTGCCACTGAGATTTCCTGGAGGAGCGACACGAACGTGGTGGTTGTGCCCAATGATGGCTCATCCGCAGAATCTGTGGGTTGATTTCGGCTCAGGAAGCCCACCCATTGTATGAAACAGGGCATTTTTAAGCACTTCATAGCTTCGAAACCCGAAGGCTTTTCTCGTTACCAAATTCACTTTGCGGTTTAAACCCTCCACCACGCCGGACGAATACTGCTTTTTTGCTTTGAACCAATTCATGATCAGAGGTTGGTGATTGCGAATAGTTTTGACGAATTTCTTAATGGGTTCAAGCTTTGAGCGCATGGCTCGTGCACACCATTTTTCCAAATACCACTCTGCCCAGTACGGGCTGGTATAATTC
>JBBQSL010000195.1:0-5172 GCA_038213895.1 Kiritimatiellales bacterium
ATTTCAGCCAGCACGGTGTCGTGGTCTTCAATAACCATGTCGCGCAGGCTGATCTCCGCATCGATTACATCGCGAACACCGGCGTTAATTTCGCGCGCCAGCCGCTCGCTGTAGCCGTACGCCGAGACAAAGGCGGTAACCACTTTAGGCTTTATGCGCTTTTCTTTCTTCTGCGGCTTGCTCCACTGATCGTAGAGATCAATGTAGTGCTGAACGTTTTCACGCAACACCGGCCCATGACCGCAACAGACCGTTTCAATCGCCAGCGGTTTAATGCGTTCAAGCGCATACTGCACATACGGTTTGAATGGGCCCATGATGCAATTGAAGTAATAACGATAAGCCGGTGTGAAATCGCCTTCGATCAAATCATTAAAAACCTTATCATCGGCATAATGACAGCCAAACGAATCGCAGGTGACCAGCGTTTTGAGTTCCGGAATGTAGGTATAAATCGAATCTGGCCAGTGCAGAAACGGCACCGAGAAAAACTGAAGATGCAAATTATCGATTTCGATAATCTCTTCATCGGCGACCGCCTTACCGGGGATCTCTCGGTTACAGATATCTCTGAGATAACTCAACGCCACGTTTGAGGCAAGAACCTTGGCCTTCGGAGCATAATCGAGCAGTTTTTCGAGAGAACCGGCGTGGTCGGGTTCTGTATGATCAACCACAATATAATCAATCGTAGCTGGATCGCAGACCTCTTTGATATTTTTTAAAAACAGGTCGAAAAACTTCATCTTCACGGTTTCGAACAGAACCGTGTGTTTATCCGTCTTAAGGATGTAACTGTTGTAACTCGTGCCGTATTCAGTAACCATCACGATATCAAAAACCCGTATATCGTGATCCTGTACACCAACCCAATAGAGATTTTCTTTAACCTTCACAGCGCTCATAAATAGACTCCGAGAATCGAATTAACCAAAAAACTACCGCCTCCATCATGTTTCTCACAGTCTTTTCTGCGGTCAATTTTAAATTGGTGTTTCAATTAATTACAGGGTGCGCTACGTTTCGTCCATAAAAGGAGAAATGTGAAAGAACAGATCATTGCAGCACAACGTAAGATACTTGACGGCCTCGGCGCACATGAATCAATGCTCGGCGAGCTATACGATCTATATGCAGCCTTGCATCCAAAAAATAGTTCTCTATAATCCATGCTGGCTAAAGAAGAACGGTCTCACGCTGCCTTACTGGCCACCTTGAACAGGCAGCTTGATGCTGGCCATATGTTCTGGAACATCGGTCACTTCAGCGAAGAAGCCATCGCCGAAGAATATGCGTTCATTCGTATCGCAGTAAATCTTGCCCGTAGCAGCACACCATCCGAAGAACAATGCCTGACGACAGCCCTCCACATTGAAAAATCAATTATCGATTCTAAATTCTACGCCACCGTCAAAAGCGATTCGAATGACTTTGATCATGTTTGCCAGGCGCTTTCCAGAGCAACCAAAATACATCTCCAGAAATTGTGGGACAAAGCCGCCGAAGTCGGTACAGACTATTCACAATCGGTTTCGCGTAGTAAATAAAGACAGCCGAAAGTGCCTCAATTTTTTACTGACTGAATCATGCTGATGACCGCTTTTTGAGCGGCCATTTTCTCGGCCTCTCGACGGCTGTTTCCTTCGCCGCGATAGGCATAGGTAGACACGGTGACTTCGACACAATAACGACGGGCATGATCCGGTCCACTTGATTCCAGAACTTTATAATCAGGAATGGGATACCCCTTTTTCTGGGCGTATTCCTGAAGCATGCCTTTCGGATTCTCAAGCACCGGTTCAGCACTTTCCAATGGTTGGAAAATATTCCGCTCAAAAAATTTACGGGCTGCTTTTAGTCCGCCATCAAGCCAAACCGCGCCGAGCAAGGCTTCCAGCGCATCCTCTAGATTCGAATCACGATTCGCTCCGCCGCTGGCGGCCTCGCCTTTACCCAGTCGCAAGTGTTCCCCCAGACCGAGGGTGCGCGCCGCAGAAGCCAGTGCCGAACCGGACGTCATTGCGCTTTTCAGTTTGGTCAGATGGCCTTCCGCCGCCTCAGGATTCCGCTCCATCAATACATCGGCCGCCAGCAGACCGAGAACCGCATCACCAAGAAACTCAAGCCGTTGATTGTCCGCCACCGTGTCTGGCGTTTCATAGCGGGATGACGGATGAGTAAGCGCCGTCTCCAGCAACGCTTTTTTCTTAAAGTGATACTGAATCCGCTTTTCTAAGGGTCGGAATATCCGGTTAATCATGCTTCGTTTATACGCTTTACCCGCCCCGAACCGAAAGATTTTTAAGAAAACAAAAATTAAAGTGGACTTTGTTTTTGGCATATGCCATAAATACGGAATGCCAAGACCTCCTATAGAACGACGAATCGGCCATTGCGCGCCGGTGACCTATTTTAAACCGCAAGGGATTCCGCTGCGCCAGCTCGAGGCAGTTGAGCTGGCTGCCGATGAGCTGGAAGCCATCCGTCTGGCCGACTATGAAGAGCTCTATCAGGAGCAGGCGGCAGAAAAAATGGGCGTTTCGCGCCAGACCTTCGGATTAATTATCGCCCGGGCACATAAAAAGGTCGCAGACGCGTTGACCCACGGGAAAGCCATCCGTGTTGAGGGTGCAGAAATATCCATACCGGAAACTCCGGATGAACCGCACGGTGGCTGCCGCTGCGAACGCGGCGGGCATGGACACGGTCATGGATGTCAGTAATTTTTAACAAATAAGGAGGCATACTATGCCAAGAAAAGACAGAACAGGTCCGGCGGGCGCAGGCCCAATGAGCGGACGCGGTGCAGGCTTCTGCGCCGGACTCAACACAGCCAGTTCTCAAACTACTGGCGGAGGTGTCGGACGCGGATGCGGACGGGGCTTCGGATTCCGCAACCGGTTCGCGCAAACCATCCCGCCCGCACAGGGCAGCGAACTGGTTGAATTGAAAAACCAAATGACGCGGCTCGAAAAGCGGCTCGAAGAAATTCAGATCCGCTCATGAAAGAAGCCGCCACGGAACACTACAAAGCCCGCCGGGGCAACTGCGCACAAGCGGTTGCCTTGGCGTGGAAGGATAAGAAACAACCAGACTCGGAGCACCATCATCATTTTGCCGACTGCGGCAACGGAAGGGCTCCGAATGGTCTTTGCGGCGCATTGCATGCCGCCTGTGAACTTGCCGGAGATAGCCTGAAAGAAACTCTAAAGAAAAATTTCAGCCAACAAGCGTCCGGACATACGGCTTGCAGGGAAATCCGCCGCAATCGGACACTGCCCTGCGCGGAGTGTGTCGCCACCGCCGCCGGATTACTGGAAGAATTAATGAAGGAGGATTCAAAATGAAAATTGCCATCTCAACATCCGGCAGTGATCTGAACGCACCGCTCGATCCGCGCTTTGGGCGTGCCGCCCGGTTTCTGATTTATGAAACAGAAACCGGAACCTTTGAACTCGCCGGAAACGAGCAGAATCTCAACGCCGCTCAGGGCGCGGGAATTCAGGCGGCACAGAACGCGGCATCCACCGGCGCTGCTGCGGTGATCAGCGGCCATTTCGGCCCGAAAGCCTTTCGGGTGCTGGCCGCGTCAAAAATTGAAGTCTACCCATCCACCGCAACTACAGTTCAAGAAGCGTTGGACTTGTATCTGTCCGGCGGGCTGACCGCCGCTCAGGCGGCTGATGTGGAAGGACATTGGCTATGAACCGTCCGGAAATTATTCTTTCGCCCATCGGCATCATTCACAGCGAACATACGGTTCTGGAAAAAACTCCGATTCAGCCCATCTATGCTTCTGCGTGCGCTGGAACAGTCGAGGTTTTTCCGAAGTACACTGACGGACTGGATGATCTGGAAGGCTTTTCGCACATCTATCTGCTCTACCATCTCAACCGAGCTGCCCAGGTCAAACTGAAGGTAAAACCATTTTTACAGAATATCGAACGCGGTGTTTTTGCAACGCGCGCGCCGTGCCGTCCGAACGGCATTGGCATGAGCATTGTCCGGTTGATCCGGCGCGACGGAGCCCTTCTGCATGTACAAGGCCTTGATATTCTGGACGGAACCCCGCTGCTCGACATCAAACCGTATGCGGCACGCTTCGACCATATTCAAACTGACCGTAACGGCTGGCACGATGAGGTCCGTGAAGGTGATGCCCAGACGCGCGGGCAACGAGATTACAAATGAATACAACTCTGAACTGCATCCCCTGCTTTGTCCGCCAGACGCTGGATGCCGCTCGGATCAGCTCTCGTGATCCGGCGGTTCACGAGCAGATGATGCGCGATGCCCTGCGCTGGATGAGTGATATGGATATGAATCTATCGCCGCCTGCGCTGGCGCAGCGCATTCATCGCAGGCTCCGCAAACTGACCGGCATTGTCGACCCGTACCGCGCGGAAAAAGACCAACACAATCAGATGGCGCTTCAGCTGCTGCCGGGGTTGCGTACGCAGGTCGCCGCATCGGACGACCCGTTGATCACGGCGGCCAATCTGGCGATTGCAGGAAACATTATTGATCTGGGTGCCAAGAGCGGTCTGAAGGACGCTGAAATCCACGAGGCAATTAAACACGCCTCCGAACAGCCGATCCACGGCGATCTGAATGTCTTCCGCAACGCCGTCCGACAGAGTAAAAAAATCCTCTATCTCGCCGACAACTGCGGCGAAATTGTTTTTGACACGCTGCTGATTGAGCAACTCGGCCCGGAACGGGTTACAGTCGCGGTGCGCGGATTTCCGATTATCAACGATGCAACGCTGGAAGATGCAATCACGGCGGGGCTCGATAAAATTGTGCCCCTACTCAGTAACGGATCGGATGCTCCCGGCACATTACTGGACGATTGCAGCGAGGAATTCCGCGCCGCATTCGAGTCCGCTGATTTAATCATTTCGAAAGGTCAGGGGAATTTTGAAACGCTGAGTGATTGCGGGAAAAATATTTTCTTCCTGTTTAAGGCCAAATGTCCGGTGATTGCAGAGTCTGTAAATCTGCCCGTCAGTACGCATGTTCTGTGGAGGGCCCGCTAATGCAAATCGCAATCGCATCAGGGAAAGGCGGAACCGGCAAGACAACACTGGCCGTGGCGCTGGCGCAGGCCTGGGACGGCCCAGTCCAACTGCTCGACTGCGATGTGGAAGCACCCAACGCGTCCATTTTCCT
>JBBQSL010000196.1:0-4982 GCA_038213895.1 Kiritimatiellales bacterium
GAGTGTAGTTTGTGATCGCACGCTCGAGGCGGGTTCGGACGGGGGCGAAAGGATCAGGATTTCCGCCATAAATACGCACCGCGTTGTGATTGGTTACAGGGTTATAAGCAATCATATCCAAACTGATCATGCCGCGCACAGCGGAACGCTGGATTAGGTTGGTTTGCACCGGGTCGGCGGTGGTATAGGTGTCCACAAAATGCCAAGATCCGTAGAGGCCTTTCTCTTCTGCATCAAAGGCAATATACACAATATTATCGCGAAAGGTGTACTGGCTGAGCACGCGCGCCAATTCTAGTATTCCGGCGGTGCCGCTGGCGTTATCGTCTGCGCCAGGACTTTGCTGTGCCCATTGTCCATCATCCACGGAATCATAATGTCCGCCGATAATATACCAACCCGCATTCGAGGCGGTTCCGTATTGAATGGCGACCACGTTGTTGCAGTTGGTGTAAACGTAGGTAATTCCGTATAAACTTGTAAACCAGAAGGGATCCAGCGAAGTGTGGAGACCCAGCACCTCGAAACGGGTGCGGATGTAATCCCGGGCGGCATCGTGCTGGAAAGCGGGAATGCGAGGCGTGTTGGCATCGAGTGTGCCGGTGAAACCGCGGTTTTGTCCGTCTCCGACAAACAGATTGGTGTGCGCCTGCTCGAAATTCTGGCGGGTGATCTGAGCAATAACCTCTGAGACAGTTATCGCTCCGGCAGTTTGAGCCAGCAAAAGGAAAAGTCCTGCTTGTAAAATAACCTTTGTTTTCACGTAGAAAGTATATCGGGTTGGAGCTGGAATGCACCGTATTTTTTAGCCGCCTTGCGGGGAGCATCAAATTCAGTAGCATTAAACTCAAAAGATTGCCTTTCGTGCGGGTTGGCACTACATTTCAACTCATGAACAAAAAAGCGATATATGCCGGTACGTTTGATCCGATGACGTTAGGCCACCTTGATGTGGTGGAGCGCGCGGCGCGTATTTTCCCTGACCTGATCGTGGCGGTGACAGCCGTGACCGGTAAAAACACCCTGTTTTCACAAGAAGAACGGTTTGAACTGGTTAAAAAATCCGTGGCCGATCTTTCTAATGTGAAAGTAACCTTGTTTGACGGGCTTTTAGTGGAATATGCCCGTTCGCAGGGCGTTGGTGTGCTGATTCGCGGGTTGCGGGCTTTTTCGGATTTCGAGTACGAATTTCAGATGGCGCTGACCAACCGTCGGCTGGCTCCAGATATTGAAACGCTCTTCTTAATGCCGAAGCAGGATTACAGCTTCCTCAGCTCGACCAATGTAAAGCAGGTCGCTTCGCTCGGCGGAAATGTGTCCGAATTTGTGCCTGCGGCCGTCGCTGAGGCCTTGCGGGGCAAGGCGTAGCGACAGCCGCATGTTATTCGATATTGGATATTTGTTATTTGGAGAATGGTATGATTGAAAATCTACAAGTGTATCAGTTGGCCGAACTCCTTGGGCCGAAACTGAATGCATATCACCAGTCGTTGAAGCCTAAGGGTAACCAATAACGCATATCGAATAACGAATATCGAATAACCAATAACCAATATCGAATTCCATGATCATCAACGTAGTCAAAATCCCCGAACAGGGGCTAAAAATTCAAGAGGAAGAGCCGGGCGAGATTCTCGGACTGGACGAGGCGTCCGGGTTTATCGCAGAGGGGCCGGTGAGTTGCCGTTTTTATGTTCAGGTCGTTGATAATGTACTGATTGTTCGCGGCACGTTGTCGGTGTCCGTTAAGGCGCGTTGTGGGCGATGCACGCAATTTTTCTCGACAACCGTCACTGATTCCGGTTTCCTGCGCGACTTCCCCGGCATTCAGGGAGCCGAGGAAGTGGATATTACAGAGGATATCCGCGAGGCCTTGATTCTGAGTTTGCCGCATTCGCCGCGTTGTGGTGAAAGTTGCCGAGGACTTTGTATTCAATGTGGTAAGAACCTGAATGACGGGCCGTGCGAATGCCGGAGCCGACAGGAAAGCGGGCCGTGGGGCGCGCTCAATAGTTTGAAATTGTAATGGAAAAACGGATATAGGCTGGGGTACCATGCTCCCCCTTTTATAAAAAGCAGTTTACACGGAGAAGAGAAATGGCCCTTCCAAAAAGAAAATCATCGAAAAGCAGAACGAGACGCACAAAAGCTGAAAACATGAAGCGCAAGCTGAACAAAGCTGGGGTTGACGCCACAAGTGGCGCTCCGACCCTGCAACATCGCGTATGCCCGACGACCGGCAAGTACAAAGGCCGCCAGGTTATTACCGTTTCTGACGAGTAAGCCATGCGTATCGCAATTGATGCCATGGGTGGCGACTTCGCTCCCCGTGAGATTGTTAAAGGAGCCGTGGAAGCGGCTCGCAATCTTTCCGGGATTGAGAAGTTGTTTCTCGTAGGTGATGAAACGGCTATTAAGGCCGAGCTTGCGCTTTACGGAAAGATGCCCGCCTGTATTGAAATCCGCCACGCTTCGGAAGTGGTCGGAATGGGCGATTCCCCCGCGCTGGCTCTACGCCGAAAAAAAGATTCGTCTATTATGCGCTCGGTCGAGCTGGTGAAGAGTGGCGAAGCTGAGGCCGTTTATTCCGCCGGGAGCACTGGCGCCGCTGTTGGCGCTAGTATGCTTCGTCTGCGGACGATGGAAAAGGTAGACCGTCCAGCCATCGCCACAGTTATGCCTTCTATTAAAGGCCCGTTCGTTTTGCTGGATGCCGGTGCAACACCTGACTGTACCGCAAAAATGCTGGCTGAATTTGCCATCATGGGCAGTATTTATGCCGAACATATCCTTAATATAAGCGCTCCCCGCGTTGGTTTGATGAGCATCGGTGAAGAAGAATCCAAGGGCAGTAAATCCACCAAGGAAGCGTTTCTGCTTTTGGAAAAATCGCACATCAACTTTATCGGCAACGTGGAAAGCCACGACATGTTCGAAGGCAAGGTGGATGTAGTGGTTTGCGACGGTTTTGTCGGCAATGTGGTGCTGAAAACTAGTGAAGGGGCGGCGCACGCGATCATTCAGTGGATTAAGGAATCTTTCTCCGCTTCACTGATACGTAAAATCGGTGCCGGTATTCTAAAAGCCTCGGGCGCATTTGCTGATTTAAAGAAAAAAACCGATCCCGAAGCGTATGGCGGCGCACCGCTACTTGGCGTTAAGGGCGTTTGCATTATCGGGCATGGCTCTTCATCTTCTTTTGCTGTTTACAACGCCATTCGCGTGGCGGGCACGGCCATCGAACAAAAGGTCAATCAGCTGATCGAAGAGAAAATTAACGAAGTTTTCAAAGACAGTGAGTAATTTATCCAACAGCTTGCGTACGGTTTCAATTCTTGGAACCGGCGTTTATCTTCCGGAAAAAACGGTGACCAACCGTGATCTGGAGAAAATCGTGGATACCAATGACGAATGGATTTATTCGCGAACCGGTATGCGCGAACGCCGTATTGCGCGCACCGATCAGGCCACCTCCGATCTTGCCGCCGAAGCCGCCAAAGCGGCGCTGGCCGATGCCGGCATCAGCGCCGAAGAGGTGGATCTGCTGATTGTCGCTACGCTTTCCCCCGACATGTTTTTCCCCAGCACCGCCTGCTTTGTGCAGGATCAAATCGGTGCCAAAAACGCCTATTGCTACGATCTCGGCGCGGCCTGTTCCGGCTCGCTCTACGCGCTTGAAACCGCCAAAAACCAGATTGCCTGCGGCGCAGTCAACACCGCCCTGATTATTGGCGCTGAAAAAATGAGCACCTTTATCGACTGGAAAGACCGTAATACGTGCGTCCTATTTGGCGACGGGGCCGGCGCGATGGTTTTGCGCGCGACCGGCGCGGAGCGCGGCGTTATGAAGGGTGTTTTCGGATCCGATGGCTCGCAGGCTTCGCTTCTCTGGACACCCGGCGGCGGTTCGCGCAATCCGATGACTCACGAGATGCTTGATCGCAACGAGCAATATCTCAAAATGGAAGGCCGCGAAGTTTACAAGCATGCGGTTACCCAGATGACAAAGTCCGTGCTCGACGCGCTCGAAAAAAACGATCTCAGTGCCGACGACATCAAACTGTTTATCCCGCATCAGGCCAACGCCCGCATCATCGACGCGATCGGCAAACGTCTCCACGTCGAAGACCGGATGTTCCTGAATGTCGAAAAATACGCTAATACCTCGGCCGCTGCGCTTCCGATCGCCATTGATGAGGCGGTTAAATCCGGACGGGTCGTCAAAGGCGATCTGATGTTGCTGGTCGCCTTCGGCGGCGGCTTCACCTGGGGCGCCAACATTGTGGAGTGGTAAGAATCCAGCCTTGGCTGGATTCTTTAGTTTGTACGATTTTCTGCTCTCCGGAAAACTGCGGCTCGTTACGAAACAAACGCTTTTCTTCACAATCCAAATTGTAGCCCCGCTTCACCCCGCAGGGGAAAGCGGTCTTGCGGCAGGGCGATGCGGAACAAACGCTTTTCCCCGCTACGCATCGGATGAAGCGTTGCTACACAAGATGAACGCTTTCCTTCCTTTCAGTCAGGTGAAGCGTTGCTACATCTTGTTTGTAGCCCCGGTGAACCATTCGCTTCGCTCCAACGCATTCCGCAGGGGAAAGCGGTGCTGCTGGAATAGGTTAATTTGGAATTAGCAAGTTTGCGCTGACTAAAGAGTGTGGAAAAAGGCATGTAGTCCCGCCTTTAGGCGGCTCTGCGGACTGGCAGCCTGAAGGCGGAACTACGAACCTCATCATGAAACGCCTGATGAATGGAAACCAAATAGGGACGCAATTGATTTCGTTGCGGAACAAACGCTTTCCGCCTGCGTCGGGTGAAGCGTTGCTACACAGGATGAACGCTTTCCTTCCTTTCGTCAGGTGAAGCGTTGCTACAGCTTGTTTGTAGCCCCGGTGAACCGTTCCCTGAGGGTCACTATTTTCGGATACTAAAATTATCTGCGCTTCGCTCGGCGCTAGAGCAGACATCGGAGCAGGACAGAGAAC
>JBBQSL010000197.1:0-4976 GCA_038213895.1 Kiritimatiellales bacterium
CCTGCGGTCGTGTCTTTGCTACGGACTTCTTTCAGCTCAGTTCCTTACGGTTCCGGCCTTGTCCTGCACTACGTTTGCTGTCACTGCTTCACGATCATTTCCTTTCAAATGATAAGTTCATGCCCATGCTGGGCACACTAGCAACGAGCGTCCCGCTCGTTTCTCCGCCTTGGCGGATCTGTCGGCTTGTCCGCCGTAGCGCAGCGCACGAAGGAGGAAGGCAGAAAGCAAGCGAGACACTTACTCTACGTTATCAATAAAGACCAAATATCATGCGCAACTGGTATAATTCGGTGTAGTCCAAGTTTCCCCATTATTCTGATAAAAACTATTGTTAGCTAATAAGATTGAGGAGCCTTGACTTTTGCCAAAATGGCAAAAATCTGGGTTGGCGGATAGTAATCCAGTAATCCAACGTAAAATCCTTCAGCCGATAGCTCTATTCCATTCCCGCCAGAATGGCATCATCAATTTCAAAAGCGCCGTACACATTCTGGACATCATCCAGCTCGTCCAAGGCTTCAATGATTCTCATCACTTGCTGGGCTTTTTCTTTATCTTTAATCTCTACCGGCGTTTCAGGAAGCATCGTGAGTTCCGACGAAGCCGTGGCGATGTTCGCTTTCGACAGGGCTTCGGACACCGCGTTATAATCCGTGAACGCCGTCAACACCTCAAACTGGTCGCCATCGCGGGTCATATCTTCTGCACCCGCTTCGAGCACAATATTCATTAGCGCATCTTCATCAATACCTTTGGCATCAATAAAAATCTGTCCCTTACGCTGGAAGCTGCGGCTAACCGCGCCCTGCTGGGCCATGCTCGCGCCATTCTTCGTGCAGGCATTACGAATTTCGGAAGCCGCACGGTTTTTATTGTCGGTCAACGACTGAATAAGAATTCCAACTCCGCCCGGAGCGTAGGCTTCATACATCAACTCTTCTAACGCGGCGCTGGCTAGTTCGCCAGTACCTTTTTTGATCGAGCGCTCGATGTTGTCATTGGGCATATTCACGCTTTTGGCCTTCACGATCAAAGAGCGCAAGGTGATATTGCCAGCCGGATCGCCGCCACCTATGCGAGCCGATACCGTCATTTCCTTGGCAATCTTGCTGAACGCCTTGCCTTTGGCAGCATCCGCCTTGCCCTTCTTAATCTTAATATTCGCCCACTTACTATGCCCTGACATGAAAACCTCCGTTCTAAAATAAATCGTTTTCTAGCCCAGCCAGCTACTAAAACTTAACCTGCGGAGCGGCGGACGCTTCCGGTGCGGATTCAAACGGCGTGTGTCGTGCAAACCCGAACATTCCCGCCCAGACCGATCCAGGAAAACGACGGATGGAGGTGTTGTAAGCCTGTACCGTTTCGTTATACCGCCGACGTTCCACCGAAATCCGATTTTCCGTTCCGGACAATTCGTCCTGCAACGCCAGAAAGTTTTGATTGGCTTTAAGATCCGGATAATTTTCAGCAACCAACATCAAGCGGCCGAGTGCGCCCTGCATTTCTCCAGCAACCTTCACCTTTTCGTCCGGCGTGGCGGCCTTACCCCACTGACTGCGCAGTTCGGTCACTTTGGTCAGCAACTCTTTTTCATGAGTTGCATACCCTTTAACCGTGTTGACCAGATTCGGAATCAGATCAAAGCGGCGTTGCAATACGGTTTCAACATTAGCCCACTGAGCCGTAACACCCTCGTCTTGCGCAACAAACCGATTGCGCGAACCAATAGCCGAGCCGACGATCATCACAACCACCAGCAGAATAACTCCAAGAACAATCCAAACCTTCTTCATAATCCTCCTCCATTTTTAAAACATATCAACCGCATCCACCAAAACTTCAATCGATTTCAGATACTCTTCGAAGAGCCGCCCTACGTCCACTTTTTTTATTTTTATTGTACCGTTTTTTAACGCCTGAATCTGCCGAAAAGTATCAATCGCCACCGGAACATGCGCACTGAGCTTTTCCAACGCTTGGAACTTTTCCACCGGCACCTGCGGCTCATAAAGACGCAACGCGGCACGGAAAAGTGTCACCACGCCAGAAAACGAGCCGGTCATCAGCGTGGACAACCGCGTCGGACGGTCGCAGGCAGAAAGATAATTGCGGCGAAGGTGAATCAGCGCGGAACTCAGCTCGCGTTCCACCTGCAACCGAAGGTTTACCCGACTAGGCTCAATTTTGGCAATAACGTCCGTACCGTACAGCACACGGCGGGCATCGCGCATATCGAGCAATTCGATCGGGAACACATCGGCGGCTTCAGCCAGCCGCTTTCCCGTAAATAGCAGCGGTGGCGGATTGCCGGCCCGCTCCCAGGCCGCCACCGGCTGGGCCAGACGTCGCAAAGCGGACGGTTGCAAATCATTCAATATAATCAGCAAATTATAATCAGAACTCTTCGCCACGTAATCGCCTGCCGCAGCGGAACCATAAAGCACCACCGACTCTAAGTTGTCCCCGCAGACGACCTTCAGTTTTTCAGTAAATTTTTCTGGACTCATTTTTCTCATAGTACCCTCTCCGATCCATCATCAACGCGACGCTCCGCCACCACCAGACATACCGCCACCGAAACCGCCAAACCCTCCGCCGCCGCCGCCTCCGCCAAAACCTCCGCCACCGCGAGAACCCCCGCCGCCATTCAGCATAAATAGCAAAATCCACGGATGCCGAATGACAACCGGAATAAACAGCAGCAACAAAATAATATGAAACCACGAAAGGCCCCGCTCTTTCGCAGGCGCCTGAGTGGGTGTTGGCGCTCCAGAAAGCGCAACGCCTCGGTCTGAGGCAATTCGCTGTGCAAGGGCGACCGCTCCGTTAGCCATTGCGGATCCATACTGTCCTTGAGTCCAGCCCGGAACCACAAACGTATCGAGAATCCGGCCTGCCGCCGCATCAGGAAGAGTCCCTTCAAGTCCGTAGCCAACCTCAACCCGCAACCGATTACCACGCCCCTCCTGCATTGCGCCGAGGAGAAGAAGCCCATTATTTTTTCCTTTTTGCCCGACGCCCCAGCGCGCAAAAAGGCGATTGGCAAAATCATCAACCTGTCCGCCTTCAAGGGATCTCAGCGTAACTACAGCCACCTGCACGCCGGTTTTCTGTTCCAGTTCAGTCAGCACCTTCTCTACCACAGCGCGATCCGAAGGCTGCATGACCCCGGCAAAATCACTGACATATCCCGTCGGCTTGAGCGACTGAAGCAACCGATCGGAATCAGCTCGTAACGGCAACAGGCTCGCCAGCAGGACAAAAACTATAGAAAATAATCTGCGCATAGTTCTTCACTGTAGTCGCTTCTCGGTAAATTGGAAATGTTTCATTCGGTTTTTACGGATCAGAAACGAATACACTGCACTCACTCAAGGCAAAGTTCACAAAGAGAAACGAGAAATATACTCCATTTACATGTCGTTCTTTATTCTGGAAGCGGGAAGTTTGGAGTGCGTGCGGGAAGCGGTATCCCGCGCCACGCCGCTTTGTATCCTGCCGACAAACGGTATCCCGTGCGGCGGCAGAGAGCGGAGCTGCGCGTTGCTTATACCCCATTAACTTAAATAATATTTAAACACCCGCTTACGCTCAAGACACGAAGAGCACAAAGATTTGTGTACTTAGTGCCTTTGTGTTTAAAGCAATTGATATGAATTAAATTAATTCCGTATTATCTCCTTGAAGCAGAGCGGTGCCGCCCGCTGGTTGTCCCCGCACTCCAAAAATACATCGTTAAAAAAAGGTATGTATCCGACGCCAGTCAGATAAACCGGTAAACAGCGGTGCGTTTATCGCCTTCACGCACCAGCAATCCAGTCGCAACGCCCATGGCCAGATCCCGGCTGGCAGTCGGCGCTGAAATCGTTTTAAACAGTTTTAAATACGCCTTACGGGAAAAACCAGCGACCAGCGACTGTTTCGCCGCCGCGAGCCGGTCGGCATAGTTGTTAGGAATCTTCGCGCTACATTCCCAAAGGTTTCGGAGCGACTGCCGGATTTGCTCCAGCATGAACTCAACAAACCCGGACGTATTGCCGCATTCCTGCGCCGCGCGGATTTGTCGGTAATATTCAACCCGCTGATCGAACACCATCGACTCCACATCGAGGAATTCAAAAACTGGATGTTCCTCCATCAACAGCCGCATCTGCCAAAGACGCACGGTACGACCGTTTCCGTCGTAAAACGGATGGATGTTCACGCATTCAAAGTGGAACCGAACGGACTTCATCAACATCAGTTCTTCGCTGGTTCGAAGGTACTCGAAAAGTGCTTGCATCGCGGGATCAACAGTTTCCCATGGCGGCATGGTGCGCGTTTCTGTCTCCGTAATGTACACATCAACCGGGCAGGTTCGAAAACGTCCGGGCGAAAGCTCAAGGCCGTTTCCCATCAGCTTTTTATGGGCACTCAGCAAAGAATCGACAGAGAACGGATCAAACTCGGGCAAGGCGGCATAGGCCGCCAGCGCATTCCTGATTTCCAATTGCTCCTTTTGCGAAAGGGCTACCGCTTCGCCGCGAGCAACCGCCTCGACCTGCTCCACGGAACAGCGATTACCTTCAATGCCGATTGACCCGCGCACAGACCGCGCCCGGTTTTTTTCGCGAAACTTCGGAACCGGTCTCGAAAGCTGCAACCCTTCCAGCTTACCGATCAACTGCTGGATATCGGCAAACTTCTGAAAACCACCCGCCGAAAGATTAAACTCTGCCAGATTCCATTTCATGCACTGATAGTATCAAAAGATACTATTCGGTATTTATTCATCCGGATAGGGATGGCTCGCCGAGCCGTCCGCACGCACGCCAAGCCGACTGAGCAGGAGAACCATTCCACCGTGCGGCGCGTTCGGCGAACACGCCCTACCCTTTGTCTTTTTACCGAACAGTATGCTTGATTGGTATCAGAGCATCGCGAGTGCGGCGGCGGCGAGCATGCCGACGACGACTCCGTAAACGGCGTGG
>JBBQSL010000198.1:0-4860 GCA_038213895.1 Kiritimatiellales bacterium
CGGTCCAGCGCCCGACTCGCGCAATAATTTGGCGGCAATAAAATAGACAAAGCTCTTACCCCAGCCGGTCTTCTGAACCACAAGCAAACGACCTCGGCCTTCAACCACATGGCGAATTGCCTCCTGCTGTCCTTCGTGAAATTGGCACGCTGGTTGACCGGAGCCGATGCGTAAAAGTTCTAATGCACGCTCGACAGAATAGGTCATGCTTCGTCTTCCTCCGTCAAAAAAGTCTATCCAGTAATTCAATAATTTTATTTTACCAGCAGTTGAAAATCAAAACTTCAGATCAGCTTTTTTGAGGCGGACGGCAAGTTCGTTCAGGACACGCTCGTCGTCTTTGTCGCCAGCAGATTCAAAAACAGCGCCGAAGCGAATGAACGGGCCGGTGTTGTCCCACGGCACGGTGGAGATGCCGAAGTTTTCAATCAGATAGAGCGAAACTTCTTCGGCGTTGCTGAACTTCACGTTTCCAGCAGCTTTCGGCGCTTTGACGTAAAGGTAAAATGTACCGCCGGGCATGCTGGCGTTGAAACCAACACCTTTAAGCACCTCGACCATGCGGCGCAGGCGTTGTTCGTAATGTTTGCAGATTCCTTCAGCGAGACTCTGGTCGGCAATACCTTTGCAGGCGGCGTGCTGGATGGCTTTAAACTGTCCGCTATCGCAGTTGTCTTTGATCATCGCCAGCGCATCCACAGCCCACGGCGCTCCGCAGAAGAAAGCGAGGCGCCAGCCGGTCATGTTGTAGGCTTTGCTCATCGAATGCAGTTCGATAGCACATTCCTTGGCACCCGGACGCTGCAGAATAGATTTGCGCGGGCTGTCATAAACCAGCGTGGCGTACGGGGCATCCTGCACAATCAAAATATTATGCTTTTTGGCAAAGATGATCAGTTCGTCAAAAAACGCATCGGTCGCAACCGCACCGGTCGGGTTGTTGGGATAGTTGATGTAAAAAAGTTTGCAGCGATCAGCCAATGCCGGGTCAATTTCTCCAAGGTCTGGAAGAAATCTATTTTCCTCAAGTAGCGGAATGTTCACCACTTCGCCACCGAGATATTTGGTGTGCGTAGCCATGACCGGATAGCCGGGAACGGTCTGAAAAATCACATCACCGGGATTTATAAAAGCCAACGGTAGCATGGCGAGAGCGGGCTTAGTGCCGATGCTGTGGTTGATTTCAGTCACCGGATCAAGTTTAACGCCAAAGAAGTTCTGCATGTATTCAGCGGCGGCCTGCTTAAATTCAGGAATACCGTTGTCGGAGTAGCCACGATTGGAAGGCTTGTCCACTTCGATCTTCAGTGCTTCGCGGATGGGTGCCGGAGCAATGCCGTCGGGTTCACCGACGCCGAAGTCAAGGATTTCGAGATTGGGATGCTGTTTGCGCGCCTTGGCTTTGGCTCGTTTTATCTTTTCAAATTTATAAATTTCGGTTGATTTGCCGTATTGTTCTCCGCCGATACGTTCGGCAAAAAGTTTTTGTGCCTCCATCATGATCAAAGTCCTCTTTTATTCTTAAAATGCTTCGCCACCATCCACTTTAGTTCGAAACGGAATGTCCTTTGGAATCAACCTATCCAACTTTTTTTCGAATTCCTCGATCGAAAACTTAGAAAGAGGAATGCTGATATCCGAGTTTTCAAGAATACCGTTTTCGATCGTAACGTTTTCACGAAAAAACCCAATTACCAGCTTTTCCTCGACGACATCCACCCCAATAAAAATAATATCAACGACCTTACCGTGACCGTCCGTGAACTCTTTGGAAAATGCGTACTGAATATTACGGGCATGGCCGCCGTGCAATGTAAATCCATCATCACTTTTACAATGACGATACCCCCTCGCTGCCAGGATTTTCTTCATATTCGGCTGAAATATCATAGTCTCTTCCTTTCCGATCCTCTCAAGGCGCAAACGTTATTAGAAACCTGATTGCTTTGTAAACAACGAATGCTACAGCAGGTTGGCAGCTTTTTCGGCCAGTTCCGAACGCACGCCCTCCGTTAGCAGCATGTGAGCCGCCAGCGGCTCTCCGCGAAATTTATCAACGACCGCACTCAAGCCGTTCGAAAGACTATCCACATAGGGATTATCAATTTGATAAAGGTCGCCGGTCAGTACAATCTTCGTATCATGCCCCACTCGGGTAATTACCGTCTTAACCTCAAGCGGTGTCAGATTCTGAGATTCATCCACAATCATAAACTGGTTTGGAATACTGCGTCCGCGAATGTACGTAAGCGGCTCCACATCGATCAGCGGGTTGGATGCCAGCAGGTCGCCGCCCCTCTTCTTCGGCGACACACCCGCTCTGCTATGCACAATCAACTCCAGCGCGTCGTGAATCGGCTGCATCCAAGGATCTAGCTTTTCCTCAATCGTTCCAGGCAGATAACCCAGATCGCGCCCCATCGGGAAAATCGGACGGGAAACCAGTAATCGTTTGTAATATTTGGTATCCATCACCTGATGGTAGCCTGCGGCAATCGCCAACAGGGTTTTCCCAGTCCCCGCCTTACCCGACAGCGTTACCAGCTTGATTTTATCATTCAGTAACGCGTCCATAGCGAAACGCTGCTCGCGGTTGCGCGGCACAATTGGAGAACTCTCGCCCATCGTCAATAATTTCACCAGCCGATGCGTTTCCTCATCATAACGCGCCAACATCGTGTGCTTTGGATCTTTAGGATCACGCAACGTCACATATTGATTAGCAAAAAGTTCCTCCTGACCTGGAATCACGGCATACCCTTCACGCGCAAAAAAACTAATCACCTCCGGATCGGCCTCCAGCACCGTCTGTCCGGTATAAAGTTCGTCCGCTTCTCGGCTCTTACCGTTCTCATAATCTTCCGCTTCCAGCCCCAAGGCATCGGCCTTCAGTCGTAGATTAATATCCTTACTAACCACGGTACAACGCTCGTCCGGGTGCGCCTTCTGCACATCCATCGCCATTTTCAGAATCAGATCGTCTGCCGACAACCCAACCTCGAAAGGATTTTCTTTATTTGAAAAAGTGACCTTGATCGTGCCTCCGTGATCCAGCGTCACGCCATCAGAAAGTCGGCCTTGCTTACGCAACTCATCCAGCGCCCGCGAAACCGTACGGGCATTGCGCCCGCGCTCGCTAAGTTCACGCTTAAATTGATCGATCTCCTCCAGCACCTTCAGCGGAATAACCACATTACACGCTTTAAAATGCCGAATAGCGGTGGGATCGTGGAGAAGAACATTGGTATCCAGAATAAAATTTTGCATACGGCATTATGCACATTACGCCCCATCAACAAAAGTTAGTTTTCCCAAACCTTGGTAATATAAAAAGGTTCCTTTACGGCTCCCCCTTTTTTGCTCACGAAAAACGTCTGTCGGTGAAGTCACTGCTATTCCGCAGCGTCAGCCTCTTCTTCGGGCAGAGTTTCGGACTGGGCTCCGAGAATACAGTAAAGGGTGACGTAATCGGTTAGATCAAAATTGTCCGGGGGAAGCGGTGTTGCGCGGTTATCTGGTCCCATTACCGATTCTCCGCCGAGGGGAATAGCTACGGTGCGATTGTCGGTGCCGACGATACTAGTCCACCTTTGCGGAACCGCAATGATACGGCCATCCGGTCCGGTGACCATCGTACCGTCGGGCGGGATAGCAACCATGCGCCCGTCGCCCCCTTCAACTGTTGTCCAGCCAACTGGAACGGCAACCAACCGAGAGTCTTTCCCTGCGACCGCCTTGCCTCCGGGTGGAATGGCAACGCCGCGTCCGTCTGAACCGTCTTTAAAACTCCAGCCCTTAGGAACGGCAATCATCCGTCCATCGCCGCCGCTTTTAGCGGTTCCATCGGGCGGAACGGCAATCAGTCGTTTGTCTGACCCCTCTTTTTTTGTCCATCCTTCCGGAACCGAAACCGTTCTGCCGTCCTGTCCACAAGATCCAGCTCCTTTGGGGGCAATGGCCACAACTCGTCCATCCGGGCAGGTTTCCGTCTGCCAGACCGCAAAGGTGCTGGTGGCGGTGACTACAAAAATGATAAGCGTGACGGCTGACTTAAAACTGATTTTCATGGATACCCTCCTGCTGTTATTTTATCCTAGTCCTAGAAACGGAAATGACCAAACCGCGAATGAGCGCGAATGGACGCAAATAGCCAATGAATTTGGTGTTTTTTTCAGTCACGGGCATGGAAACCGCATTCACCAGCAGGGTTGATGCTGTATTCTTCATAATCCATTCACAATTAGCGTTTATTCGTGTTAATTGCCACTCACGTCGTTTCGTTACCGTCCTGCCGCCAGCAGGCCAGCCTCTACCTGCGGCGGTCGCGGTTCTATTTTCCTATTTAGGATTATTCATTCGACGATAATTCAAATGATTAGCGGGCGCGATGGGGTGAAACCCTACCATCACTGACCATCGTTTTATTCATGCCCCGAAGTTCTGCCAGCTTCTCCCCAGTTTCTTGCTGCCTAAAAGCTATCTTCTTATTCCCGACATTTTCCCAGTTCAATACGGTCTGATCACTGACCTGTGCCAATTTAGCCAATTGAGTCTGGGTAAAATCTAACCCGACTTTCGCAGTTAGGTGTACAACTGCCTAAAAATACGCACTTTTCCCCTTCGCGGCACTACAAAATCGGTCCTGTTTTGACCTCCGTCTGTTGAATGATGGTGTGGGTACGGGGCAGTTTGCGCCATTCGATACCGAGGGTTCCGCCCATTTCCGATTAGGGCACCTGTCCGGTGCCCTAATCGGAAATAAGGGCAGGTGTGCTACAAAGGGTGGATGTCCTCCCGTTGGATCCGCTATAAAGCGGATAGAAAAACCAACAAAGGAAAGGACATCCACATGATTAAACG
>JBBQSL010000199.1:0-4760 GCA_038213895.1 Kiritimatiellales bacterium
GCGCGGAATAAATAGTAATTACCCGCATCCTGATAGTTAAAAACCAATCCCATTGAGGCTGTTGTAGATGTATTGGTCACGTCCTGCTGGAGAGTGGCCGACAGGGTAAAGTTAGTCCCTGCTCCGGCATTGATGGTGCCCACAGCCGTATTCATCAGCATGGCCTTTGTAACACCTGCCGTAACCGTACCGATATCTACTTGGTTATTATAAATACGATATTGTGTGGCTTCATCCGCCGGGTTTCCGCGCTTCCAGTTTGTACCGATCTGTGCGGCAATTTGTACGTCATTGGTCGCCCATGTAACCTGATTCGCGCCGGTGAAGCTGTCCACGACCGAGGTGGCTGGGGGGGCGGAGGCACCGTATAGCGGATCATAGAACATCACATGATCGAACTCGACGACTCCATTGGTCGAGTTCAGCAAACTCAACTGCAACATTTCGATCGCTCCGCTCCAGTTGGTGAATGAAGCAGCCATATCGATTTCATACGTTTTGAACTCGGTATCATTTTGTGAAATGGCAAAACTTTTGGAGCTGGCGACAGGCGTGTAGAAACGAACCGTAAGATATTGGGCGGTACTTTGATTCTTCATCCGGACAGAAAGACGGGGATAATTTGAGGCATCCAGAAACATCGGAGTCCACGAACTGGTAATGAGGTAATTAGGCCAGTTCGTGAACGTTGATCGTAAAACACCGTTGGTTATATCGAGTGAAGTCACACTGCCGCCGGGCCTCCACGCGATTCCAGGGAATCCTGTATCAAATGTCCAGCCGAATGCCCGGACGACGCGATCCAATTCGGCAGTAACCCGGAAGAATGCCGTTTGGGTGGTGGTAGCCGGCGTAAAGGTGTTATAGGAAGGATTCCCCGTTAGATTGCTATAACTATCTGTCCAGTTATTGGTTAACAAGCTGCCAGACTGCTGCACACGATAGCGTCGCCCCCAGGTGCCCAGCCAGGACAGGGAATTATTTTGGAAATCGGCCAGATGCAGGCCGTCCAATTTATCCTTCGGATCCGTTCCGGCCACGAACTCATTGTGGTCGGATAGTCCGTCGTGGTCATAATCAGAAATACCGTTTGCTGTGTCCAGCGAGCTGAACTGTTCATATTCCCATGAATCATCCAGACCATCGCTGTCGGCATCATAGCCATTCGCATGGATATCATAAAAAGCCTGGCGAATGGCCGCGTCCGTTCCGATGGCCAGAAATATGTCGTATTCCACATTGCAACCGACACTCAACGTAAACTGACGGTTGGGCGCAAAATAAGAACAGCTCGGAGCCGTCGGGCCGGTTTGTGATCCGTCTTTGTAACGATATGCAACCATCTTAAATGAGTCGGGCGTGTACACTCCGATCCCTGATCGGGAGGCGGTATCCACATAGGCGGCCCAGTGCTCCGTCCGGTCATGATACTCCAAGGACGGTGGATTGGCGGGACCCACCGTGACGCTCGTCAAGGCTTCGTTTTCCCACGGGTGCACTCCATCATAGAAAACCAGATCGGCCAGTGCATAATCCACAAAAACGGCAGGCATCTCCTGTGATTTAAAAGTCAGTTGTGAATTGCCGGAATATTTCATTCGGTTGTGAATGTGGGCGATATTGCCTTTCAACGTAATCCACTGCTCCATTTCCACCTCGGGAAGCGAAACTCCTGTCGCCCAGTGGCAAGGGCGGATTTTAGCGTACATACGGCTTCCGGAATTGGTAAAGGCTAATAGAGTGGCCGGCCATTGATTAAGATAGCCGCCTCCTTGCACAGGATTGTACCACCAGGGCTGACCTGCCCAGGAAGAGCCATCGCTGTCGCCGTAATAAGATTGTTGAATAAATCTTCCGTTATCGTAGTTATTCAACATATTAGCCCCGCTGGATGACGAAAAATATCCGATGCAGGCACCACGGTCTTTATCTACACCAATTTTGACAGTTCCGTTAGTCAGATAAGACCAAGTAACGGCAGATGCGGCCATGACACCGCACACAAAACAAAAAATAAATACCAATACTCTTTTCATGTCCTCACCCTTCTTTCACTCAATCGTATCCGTCGGCATAGGAATACGAGCTGCGAAATATTTATCCACCGAAAACAGCACCCGCCTTCTCACTCACAGGCTAAGATACCCGCTAAACAAAATATTCGCCTTAATGGTTTGCGTATAATTTTTAATGCTTTACCCATGACTCGCCGGCAAAAATTATTCAGCCAAACCTGCCGTTACGGACCCGGAGTTACTCGCAAGCGAAAGTACCCGCAACCGGACAGATTGGTCGGAGGGATCAAATATCGCAGGACAGACTCGGATGGAATCACTCCTGTAAACTCCGGGACATCCATCCAGACGCTGTTCACCAAAGTTGTCGCCGTTTGCATTGTGTACATTTCATAAGGCTTACTCTTCCAGAACACAGTTGCAGGCGTTCCGCCAGAAACCAGTTTCAGCAGTGGCGCACTTGAAGTAGAAATGACGTTCGCTACCGGTCGGATATAATCAATGCCGACGGAATGACCGTCACCATAAAGCACAGGATCAAACCGCAGTTGCGTTATTTCACCAGTCCAATTCGTGTTGCCGCTCATATCGAAAACATATTCTTTCCATCCGCCCCCGTTGCCCACACTCATCGAAACAGACTGCGCATCGCTGAAAGCCATATCGCCACTTCTTTTCCAATAAAGTTGCGCGACACTGGCAGCGGCAGGATTTCCGGCATTGGCGGTCCGAATTAAAATCTGCCGGTATAGAGAAGAATTAAGCCGCATAGACGGGCCGATTAACTGCGGATTATCGGTTGTTGCCGTCAAAACCCATGTTCCGTTTGTCGGACCTGGAGAGCCTTGATCTGTTAAATTTGAATAACTCCATCCATCCGTTTCGCCAGCTGTATTGAATTCGCAGGTCTTAGCAAAATTCAGTCCGTAGGCCTGCAATCCGAAATCTCGAACCTGCATCGCAACCCGACTTAATCCAGGAATTTCCCAGCCCATGTTCATGCCTCCGATCTTATAGTCGGCGTAATTGAATGAATTGGTCAGATAGCCGCGCGACCACGCCTCTTGCAGTCCGGCCTTTATGTGCGGCAGGATATCGCCAGTTACTCTTTTCCACTCTCCGGTCCGCAGTCCGCTATCGCAGAATGGTGCTATACCAACATTATAAATCAACTTACCAGTCCCCGTCGTCACCCCATCGCCATCTTGCTGAACCGAGAGTCCGGGGAGAGGCGTCCGGTCATCATACAGCGCCAGCCCGAACCAGTAATAATTACCATAATCCGCTGTTTTCGGATTTGTCTTCAGATTTTGAATCGTGAAATACACTAAGAAATGCGCTGCGTGAAGGCTGGAGGAATATCCGTTTGTATAAATATTTTGCGCGTATAAAAGGCGGGCTTCGATGTCGATGATCAGTTCATTCAGGTCGGCAATGGACGGAGCATAGTCTTTAAACCACCCTTGAGGGTTACTGATTCTTTGGGAAATCAGTAGCGCAGGCCAATCTTCACCCGCCTTCCGATAAGCTCCGCCATACTCGCTGACAGAATCAACCGCAAGAATTAAATCACCATCGGCATTATCCAGAGGCCCCAGCGCCACCGCTTTGAACGAATTGCTCCACTGCAATGATCCAGAACCAAGAACAACCGGAGTTATCCCGTAAATTGACTGACTGCTACCCCACTGTGCAAGTCGCCACCAGGTTGTCCCGTATGGTTCTTTATACTGTAAAATCCCTGTATCAACACCGGAAACCGGATCAAGAACGATCACCCCGTCCTGAAAATGACGATCCGCGATCATTTGTACTGCTCCAACAGGCCGTCCGGATGTCACCCACACGGACAGCAGAGACGTCATCAAAAACTGGAATCCCGATCTCATTTCATCACTAAATCAACCTTGTACAACACACCGATCCATGAGAAGCATGCTGCTATCCTCATGGAACTCACGGCACGTTGAATTCGTGTCTGCCCGCAGAAAGATTTCTCTGGCATCCGGAAGAATCTGTAAACACAGCAACAACCCCGTCCGGAATTTCAACCTTTGCATTTTTCTCAATTCCTTTCGAGTCACACCGCCAGCTGACAGAAACAGCTCCATGAGGCGTCATCAACGCACCTCCGGCCGATTCCAGCAGATCAAAACGCGGCTGAATGCTGACCCGCGCTGCGCCCGGCACAACCGGTTTAATCCCCAGCAAAATTGTAACACAGTCGACAAGAGGATGCGCACTGTACCCATGACAAAGAGAACGCCAGTACACCGGGTCCTCCGCCCAGGTCGACAACCCGTAATCCAACATTTCGCGATACGGATCAAACAGCTTTTTGTAGTCGTAAATTCCCAGTCGATCCCACGCCATCCGTACAAAAAACATTCCCATGTAGGAGGCAGAAGGAAGATTCCCCTCTAAAAACACCCTGCGTAGCGATTCGTACTGCTCCGGCGCGGCGGCACCGGAGAGAATCGCATAGGCGTTGCCCAGCTGACTCCCATAGGATGAATCCACAACATTCTCCATAAAAAAGCCGCGCTCTTCATTCCAGAAAACAGATTGTATTGCTTTGGACACACGCTCATAAAGCCGTTGATAGCGGGTTGCATTCAAATCGTTCCCGACCCATCGGCACATATCAGAGGCCTGTTTCAGAACCCCGGCATATTTTGCGCAAACCGACAGAACCGGCCCCTCTTCCGCACCGGGCGGAACCCCCCTCTTCCATCCGGGACACCA
>JBBQSL010000200.1:0-4704 GCA_038213895.1 Kiritimatiellales bacterium
ATATTCAAAGACAACGCGGATATTCCAAAGCGGAACAAAATCGAACTCTCGTGCGGTCAGATGATCGTACACCGAGCATTCCTTCGCACAAAAGATTTGAGAGGAAGGCACCGGTTAAGTATTGTTTCAAGTCGCACTGAGTACTCCATATATGTTGTTTGAGGAAACCACATCATGGAGATAAAATGCTCAGTGTGCTAATTTTTACCCACAGATTCGGCGGAAGACCCCGAATAGTTATGAACTTAATATCCCGAGCGGTTCCGCGACGCTGACTGCACCTCAGGGAACGTCTTCATTTGTGGTTTCCTGGCCGTCGGATCCGAATCGCATCTACAGTATTCTTTGGACAACAAATCTACTCGCTGGATTCCAGTCGTTAGCGGGCGGCATTGAATATCCACAATGCAGTTGGACTGATGTGATCCATGGTGCCGCGCAGACCGGTTTTTACAAAATAGGGTATTAGTAACAGTTACCGGTAGAGGTCTATTTGCAAATCAAATAAAGAGACAACCTGATGTATATTAAAAATCCAGTTCTTCTGGGATTCAATCCAGATCCATCCATTCTGCGGGTCGGGGACGATTACTACATTGCGACCAGCACATTTGAATGGTTTCCGGGCGTTCAAATTCACCATTCCCGCGACCTGGTTAACTGGCGGTTGTTATGCCATCCATTGAATCGCGTGAGCCAACTGGATATGCGCGGATGCGAGCACTCCTGCGGGATCTGGGCGCCGAATCTGACGTATGCGGATGGACAGTTCTGGCTGCTTTATACCAACGTCCGCTCCGGCGGCGGGCCGTGGAAGGACACGCCCAACTATCTGGTGACGGCTCCGGAAATCACCGGGCCATGGTTCGAGCCGGTCTTTTTGAACGCCTCCGGTTTTGATCCGTCGTTCTTTCATGCATCAGATGGACGCAAGTATGTCATCAATATGCTTTGGAACGGGCGCGGCAACCGGCACCGTTTTGACGGGGTTGTTTTACAAGAATACAATCCGAAAGCACGCTGTCTGACTGGGCCGGTTTCCAATATCTGGAAAGGCAGCGGACTGCCCTGCACAGAAGGGCCCAATCTCTATTTTCGTAACGGCTGGTACTATCTGGTTTGCGCCGAAGGCGGCACTGTCTGGAACCACACCGTCACGGTCGGCCGCAGCCGCAACCTGATCGGCCCGTATGAACTTCATCCGGATAATCCCATGCTGACCTCCAAAGGGTTACCCGCCGACAAACTTCAAAAAGCGGGACACGGTGCCTGGGTCGAAACGCAAAGCGGCGAATGGTACATGTCACACCTGTGCAGCCGTCCAGTTTTTCCTGCCGACGCGCCGCCGGACGCGACCCCTGAAACGCACGGGCGCAGTATTCTCGGCCGCGAAAGCGCGATTCAGAAATTTGTCTGGTGCGACGACGGTTGGCCGCGCCTGGCCGACGGCGGCAATGCGCCTTCCCGGCAGGTTCCGGCACCCGCGCTGCCACCGCATCCGTGGCTGGCAGAACCGGAGCACGACGACTTTGACAGACCGGAACTGAATATTCATTTTCAAACCTTGCGCGAACCGTTCGATCCATCCTGGGGTTCCTTGACGGAACGTCCCGGCTGGCTCCGTCTGCGGGGACGCAACTCGCTGTTTTCAACTTTCGAGCAAAGTCTGGTTGCCCGGCGTATTCAGCACTTGCGTTGCGAAGCTGAGACCCGGATTGATTTTCAGCCGCAAACCTATCAGCAGATGGCCGGACTGATCGCCTATTATGACCGCAAGGATTATTACTATTTGCGCATCACCGCCGACGATGAAGGGCGGCGGGTGCTGGGTTTGGTCGTCAGTGATAACGGGGCTTATCAGGAACTGCCGGATGCGCAGGTGTTGCTGAACCATAACGAGCCGGTTTATCTGCGGGCTCAACTGGATGATGCCCGAATGCAATTTTTGTGGTCGGCGGATGGTGTGAAGTGGACGGAGATCGGCCCGATTCTGGACAGTACCGTTATCAGCGACGAGCACGGAACCACCTCCTGTTTTACCGGACCGTTTTTCGGTCTGTGCTGTCAGGACATGTCCGGGTGCAGTTTAAAGGCCGATTTTTATTGTTTCAGCTACCGTACGCAGGATGCAGAAAGGTCTTCCTGACACCGGGGAAATGCGGTATTTTATTAGGGAAGACGGATGCTTCTGCGGCAGAGCGCGCGGCAGTGAGTTTGGAGCGGTTGGTGACAGAAAATACGCCGCCGATGTTTATCTGGCATGCGGCGGATGACCCCTTAGTTCCCGTTGAAAATGCATATTTAATGGTGCAGGTGCTAGGACGTTCAAACGTGGAGTATGAGATTCATATCTTTTCGGAGGGTGACCACGGTCTGGGTCTATGCAGTATAGATTTCCGCCAGAATTCTTAATGGGTTTTGTTGTGAAGGGGTATTAAAGCAACAAGGGCTTGACTTAAAACAGGCAAACACCTAGTAAATAAGTAATGTTTAAACTGAAAGGGAGGATATAGTAATGAAAAAATGGAAATGTGAAGCTTGTGGATACATTCACGACGGAGATGAGGCACCTTGTAAATGTCCGAAATGTGGAGCACCCAAAGAACAGTTTACCCAGCTCGATGAGGCGGCGGCTAAATTAGTTGAGCGCTCTCGTCATACCAACACCCTGCATGCGCATGCCATTGATTTAGCCCGCCAGCTTGAAGCGGCCTGCAATGCGGGCATCAAAGACGAGCTCGATCCCGGATGTGTAGATGTCTTTACTAAATCCCGCGCTATGGCTTGGCAGATAATGAAACTCTCCATGACCGAAATGCAGGGTCACATGAAAAAAGGCAAGTGGGGCTGATAACCTGATACTTGCTATTTTCGACTCGAAAAGGCGCTCCGGAATTCCGGGGTGCCTTTTTTTGATTCAGACCAAGCGATTGACGGTGATCGTGAGGCCTTTAACAAGTTTTTTGCCGCAGGTTGATTTATACATATTTGACTTACGGGGTTAAAAGCGTATAACCGCAACATGATTAAAAGAACCATACAGACCGAGCTGGAGTTGCTGGCTAAACAGTATCCTGTTGTTACGGTAGTTGGGCCTCGGCAATCCGGTAAAACCACACTGGTGCAGATGCAATTCCCAAAATATGCCTACTGCAATCTGGAACACCCCGAAATACGGCGGCTGGCCGCAAGCGACCCGAATGCTTTTTTCAAACGCTACCCAGCGCCGGTAATTATTGATGAAGCGCAAAGGGTTCCTGAACTGCTTTCCTACATTCAAGTGCTGGCCGATTCTTCATCTAAAAAAGGACAGTTTATTCTGACTGGCAGCCATCAAATGGCTCTACGCGAAGCGGTTTCTCAATCGCTGGCGGGACGGACTGCACTGCTGGAACTGTTGCCACTTTCTATCGCAGAACTTTCTATCGCCGGTATCGAACTGACACGGGATGAATATATTTTTCAAGGGTTTTATCCGAGAATTTATGCGGAAGGAGCAGACGTTCAGCGGCTTTATCGGAACTATTTTCAAACCTATGTGGAGCGCGATGTCCGGCAAATTCTACAGGTCAAAGATTTGAGTCTATTCGAGCAGTTTATTTGCGCCTTAGCTGGCCGTGCTGGACAGGTGCTGAACTTGCACTCGCTCGGCAATGAAATCGGCGTGGCTGGTAAAACGCTGAAAGAATGGCTATCGGTTTTAGAAGCCTCTTTTGTGGTTTTCCGGCTGCCGCCTTATTTTGAAAACTTCGGCAAACGGATTACCAAATCACCAAAGCTCTATTTCACCGACACGGGATTGCTCTGTTATTTGCTGGGTATCGAAAAGCCCGAACAGGTTATGCGCGACCCCGCTTTTGGCCATCTCTTTGAAAATCTAGTGGTAATCGAAGCGCTGAAAGCCCGGCTGAATCGGGGGCAGGATGCAAATCTCTATTTTTTCCGTGATAACAACCAGCAGGAAGTTGATCTGATCTATAAAAAAGGCAGAAAACTTTTCCCGATAGAAATTAAAGCGGCCATGACATGGAGATCTGAATTTTTGCGGGGTATTGAATATTTTAACCGGACTGTTCCTGAGTCGGGAAAAGGAACCGTTATTTACAGCGGCGAAATGCAGGCTGATTTAGAAACTGCTTCCGTCCTCCATTTCAAGCGAACGGCTGAAATTTTTGAAAAGTGAATTTTTAAAAAAGTTCCGAACCGTGGAAACTAACTTCATTTTTCTTGTCCGCTGTAGCCCCGGCGAAGGAGGCAGCCGCGAATGAACGCCAATTTACGCAAATGGGTTCCAACCCTTGGAAACATTTCTTCCAAACAGCGGAAGAAGAGGCGTTTTCAGGATGCACTAAAATGGCGCAAGACGCTATAACATGTTTTCCTTTAAGGTATAATGCAGTGAACTGGTTGCGCCTTTCGCGTCCAGAATTCTGGCAGTTACCAGTCCTTGAACGTCGCGCGGCAATGTCCGGCGGGGCACGCCGAGACTGGCGGCCGCTAATACGAAATCAACTTAATCGGTATTTTTTATGAGGTCACAGTAATTTTTATTAGAATAAATTTAGACAGGATTACAGGATCGACAGGATGGCTTTGAATGGTGGCTGTGCATTTGGTTCAACTGGCGATCCCCATTAAAAAGCGCGGGAAACAAAAAAACCCGGTTTTAATGGGATTTTGTTGTGTTTTTAATGGTGCCCGGGG
>JBBQSL010000201.1:0-4591 GCA_038213895.1 Kiritimatiellales bacterium
ACCCCCGTTTGATGCCACATCCACATTCCGCATTCGCGGAACCAGAAAACCTTTTGTACCCGCCCACTGCCTATTCAGTCAAAATGGTTTCCCTTGCGGGGTTCCAGACCCTTTTCTGGTTGAAGGTCGACTCCTCACCGATCACATTGTTTCCATGAAGATCCGCACCTGCGTATAATTCATTCTCTTCGGTCGTTTGCATGAGTACTCTTTCGTTTGTTGTTACTCGAAAGAATACTTTGCGCTCGACCGAAGCCTATTTCAAAGAACCTCTATATGGTTATCAGCCCGAAAGCGCCGATTAAAACCGGCGATACATAGAGAATGAAAGAGTCTTACAATAAAGGTTCCGCAGACCATATTGGCCCCGAGTCATGCCTCGACGTTCCGCGAGGGCGTGGGGAAGCGTTGACAGGGGAACGCATAGGCGTTGTATTGAGCTCCGAAATCACTTCATCCCAGAGGCCGAGCCAGTGGGCTGGCGCGAAGGCAATATGCAATAGAGCGTTAAGCGAGTTCTGTTGTGCTCTGGCGGAGTCAAAGACCAACGCATGTGCGGACGTGTATCGCGCGGGCCGAAAGCGAAGCGATAGATAATTTGCGAAGCAAATAGGGCCGGAGGCCCGGTTCATCGGGAGATCCCAGAAAGGTGTCTATCTATGAACCGGTGTTCTAAGATAGAGACGACAGGGAAGGCTAGTCGCCGTAATCCTGTGGTTCGTGCCGCTGGGAAGTCGGATGGTGACATAGTACCGAAGAAGTCAGCGAACAAGGGGAGGCAATGCCCTGCGGAGCAGATGGAGGGAAGGTCGCCAGCCAAGAGAACCCACCCCGCCGTCCCGGCACCCCTCCAATGGAGGGGAATTTTCCGTGTAGTCGGTGTGTTCAGTGATGAAAAACTCTTCGCCTGAACTCAGCGCACCATAGGGGGGCGCGTCTACATTTTTTTTGCGCTATTGCCGCTGTGCGGCATGGCAGTCAAATGTCTGAAAGTCCAAGGTCAAATGTCAGCGGCCATTGATCTCCGACCTTTGATCTCTGACCTCTGACCACAGATAGCGCAACGCGCGAAGGAGGAAGGCAAAATGATCAAGCAGGACGCTTACTCTACATTTGATAAAATACGCCCGTACTCCGATACCCACATACTTACAAACTCACATACCCCAACACTTTATTCTCACACTCTATTCTCCCCATCTTCCTGTTTCCAATGGCGTTAAAAAATGGCATATAGAACCCGATTAACAACGTGACGGGGGTTTATGATGCAGTATCGCACACTTGGGAAATCCGGAATCAGCGTTTCTCCACTGACCATTGGTGCATGGCAACTCGGCGGGCCGTTATTTTTTGACGGCAAGCCGGATGGCCATCCTGATCCGGGTAAAGAAAATGTCATCCGGATGATCCACGAACTGGGCGATCTGGGAATTAACGCCATCGATACGGCCGAGCAGTACAGCGCCAGCGAGTCCGAACGGCGTGTCGGCGAGGCGCTGAAAGGCCGCCGCGACCAGTGGGTGATTTCGACTAAATTCGGTTACCGCGTCGGGCCGGGAAATGTCCGTGAGGACGATTCATCGCCGGAAACTATTTTTCCAAGTCTCGAAGGTTCGCTGAAGCGCCTCGGCACGGACTGTATCGACGTTTACCTTTATCATTGCGCGCCGAAAATGGACGATCTGAATGCAGGCCGGGCGGTTCTGGAAAAAGCGAAGAAGCAGGGGAAAATCCGTTCGTACGGGATTTCGACCAATAACGCCGGACTGATTCGCGCCATGATCGAACAGCAGACCGTCGAAGTGGTACAGTTCGCTTCCAACCTGCTGGAGAGTGCGGACGAAATAAGCGAACTGGCAAAGGTTCATCAGCTTGGTACGCAACTCCGTGGCGTGATGGCGCAGGGGCGGCTGAGCGGAAAATATTTTCATAGCCAACCGCAGTGGCGGGCGGATGACAATCGCTTCAATCGAGTTAAAAATTCAGACTACGGAAAATTTGCCGTGCTGAAACAGTTCGTGCCGGAAGGGTATACCATGGCGCAGGTTGCCATGCGCTGGGTGCTGGATCGTCCGGAACATCACACGATCTGTGTGGGCGCTAAAAACAGGGGTGACTACCGAACGGCACTGGCGGCGCTCGATCTGCCGCCGCTGAGCGCGGAAACTCGCGCCGCGCTGGCCGCCTGTGCCGTAACACTGCGGGGCTGAGTCGGCTTCGTAAAAAGGTTTCAATGGCTGGAAAAAAATGGCATACGGAGTTCCTGAGTTTTTAAAAGTGGAGGATGAATGAACAAATCAGCGTCATTAAATCAGATTGAATGGGATGATTTTAGCGGATTAAGTGCGGTTGAGCGGGCTCCATATTTTATGCCGAACGGGCGAACCTATCACGCTCTGGTGGCTCAGCAGTTCAGCCGCCCGATACTGGAGGATCTTTGTTCACTGGCTACATGCGTGCGGCGTATTGCCAAAACCACCGATGGCAGCGCCTTTCTTCAAAAACAGCTTTTTGACCGACGAGCCATGCTTTATTTCGCCCAGCCGTCAACCCGTACCTATCTGTCGTTCTACTCCGCCTGCCAGATTATTGGTCTGCAAACCATGAATGTGCGCGACAGTTCGACCTCCAGCGAGGTGAAAGGCGAATCGCCGGAAGATTCAGTGCGGACGTTCAGTTCCTATGCTGATCTAATCATCATGCGCCATCCGGCAGGCGGTTTTGCTGAGCGTATTGCCTGGATGCTTTCCAACACGCATCGTCCGGTACCGGTACTTAACGCCGGGTCTGGCAAAGATCAGCATCCAACACAGGCTCTGCTCGATATCTACACGCTGGCGCGCAGTTTTGAAAATATCGGTGGCATCGACGGAAAGAAAATAGCTTTCGTCGGCGACCTCAAGCGCGGACGTACCGTTCGCTCATTGGCTTGGTTGCTAACGCAGTACAAGGGCGTTAAGGCCTATTTCGTTGCGCCACCCGAGCTGCAAATCGGTGATGATATTCTTAAACAGCTTGATGCTGCTAGTATGCAATATGAAATCAGCCACGATTTTACCAAGGTAATTCCTGAAGTGGATGCCATCTACATGACCCGTATTCAGGATGAGTGGGATGTGGACAACGAAAGTAGCAAAATCAGCACCGCTTCCTATCACTTTACAAAAGATCATCTAACCATTCTTAAACCGACTGCTGTCATTATGCATCCGTTGCCGCGCCGTCTCGAAATCGATCCGGCGGTCGACAGCGATCCGCGCGCCGTTTACTGGCGGCAGGTGCGCAACGGTATGTGGATCCGCGCCGCGCTGATGTTGAGTGTTTTCGGCTGCGACGGGGCCGTGATCGATTATTGTAAGGAGAGAAGCCTATGAAACACCTGATCTCACTCAAGGACTGGAGCGCGAAGGAAATCCTCGACGTGCTGGCGCTAGCCGCCAAAGTGAAAGCCTCACCGCAAAAGTACGCCGACGCGCTGAAGCAAAAAACCCTGTTGATGATTTTCGAAAAGCCGAGCCTGCGAACTCGCTTATCATTTGAAATCGGCATGACTCAGCTTGGCGGTCACGCCATTTACTACGACATGAGCACTTCGCCTATGGGCGGCGGCAAAGAAACTATTGAAGATTCCATTAAAGTGATCAGCCGGATGTGCAATCTTGTTATGGCGCGTTTGTTTCATCACGAAGACATTCTTGAAATGGCCAAACATGCCGCCATACCGGTTATTAACGCCCTCACCGACGAAGGCCACCCCTGTCAGATTCTAGCTGACCTCCAGACCATTCAGGAAAAGAAGGGCACGCTCAAAGGACTCAAGCTGGCCTATCTCGGCGACGGTTATAACAACGTCACTCATTCGCTTATGCAAGGCTGCACTAAGTTGGGAATCCATATCAGCGTCGGTTCACCGGAAGAACAGATGCCCGCCGTCGAGGTTACCGAACGTTGTTCGCAGTTTGCGCGTGAATCGGGCTGTGAACTATTTGTTACCGACGATCCGGTTGCAGCGATCAAGGAGGCCGACGTGGTTTATACCGACTCCTGGATGAGCTACCACATTCCGAAGGATGAAGAAGCTGCGCGCGTCAAATTGTTCACCCCGTATCAGGTGAACGCCGCGCTGATGAAACACGCCAAACCGGACGCCATTTTTATGAACTGCCTGCCAGCCCTGCGTGGTGCCGAGCAGACCGTCGAAGTCATTGACGGCCCGCAATCCGTCGTTTTCGACGAAGCCGAAAACCGACTCCACGCCCAGAAAGCCGTTATGCTCACGCTCTGCGGTGTGGTTTAGATGGGCATCAAAATAGTTGGGTCGAAAAGGCGCAACTAGAGCAGGTAACGGTTGAAATGTCGTATTTTGTGATTTTGTAGGACGGGGTTGCTATTCCCTCCGGTCATTGCTTTCGTTCCGAAAGCCTCGCTTCGCATCTCTGTATTAAGAGGGTCTGCTCCCATAACACGCCCCCGAATACGGGAAGCGCGTCCTACACGCGAGTCGAACGACGTTTCATTCGTTAAAGGCTCTAGGGGGTAGATTTTTACAGTGCGGTGTCAAACGCAGTGTGTACAAACTTAAAAAAAG
>JBBQSL010000202.1:0-4163 GCA_038213895.1 Kiritimatiellales bacterium
AGACTCCTGCAAAAACGACTCCACACGCGGCGGTAAGAAAATTTCCATTCCGCCGACGCTTCTCATCTCCTCGATCGGTCAGATCGACGATGTGCGTAAAACGGTCACCATGCCGCTCAAAGAAGCGGGCAGTCTGATTTACATGGTCGGCGCGACGAAGAACGAACTCGGCGCATCCGAGTGGTTCCGTATGCTGGCGGAAGAGCAGGGCAACCCATGGAACTACGGCGGCGACGTGCCGACCGTGGATGCTGAAGCTGCGCTGGCGATTTACCGCGCCATGAACAAAGCGCAGGACGCCGGACTGTTGCTGTCATCGCACACGCCGTCCAAAGGTGGACTCGCTGTCGGTTTCGCTCTCATTTGTATGGGTGGCGGACTCGGCGCGGAAATTGATCTGGCGAAAGTTCCGTCGCCCGGCAAACGGAAACTGAAAGACGACACGATTCTCTTTTCGGAATCCAACAGTCGGTTCATCGTTTCGGTTAAACCCGAAAACGGCTTGCGCTTCGAAGAACTTTTTGCCGGCCTGCCGGTCGCGCAAATTGGAACCGTCACGGTAGAGAAGAATCTGGTTGTGAAAGGTGTTAAAGGCGCAGCCCGCATTGATGCGACCATTGCTGATTTGGCGAAGCCGTTCAAAAAGACATTGCACGGAATATAGGTCGAGTAGGGCCTATAAGACCTATTGTGGAGGAAATGCATTATGCACGGCGAAAACGATCTAATCCGGGCGCACGGCGGCTACCGTGACCTGAAATCGTTTCAGATGACCGAAATCGTCTTCGACGGAACCGTCAAATTCTGTGAGCGCTTTGTGGATCGTTTCTCTCGCACCACCGACCAGATGGTTCAGGCCGTGCGCAGCGGACGGCAGAATATTGCCGAAGGTTCGCAGGTTTCCGGCACGTCGAAAAAGACCGAACTGAAGTTGGTTAGCGTCGCGCGTGGCAGTCTCGAAGAGCTTCTCCTCGACTATGAGGATTTTCTCCGCCAGCGAGAATTGAAGAAGTGGGAGAAAGATTCCAAAGAAGCTCTGTTTGTTCGGAAGCTCGCCAAGGAAAAGAATAGGGCTTATTCGACTTATAAGACCTATCTGGTGTCCAGAAGCGCAGAAGTCTGCGCCAATATCCTGATCTGCCTGATTCACCAAGCCTGTTTTCTACTGGATCAGCAGTTGAAACAGCTTGAGACGGGCTTTTTGGAAGAGGGCGGGTTTACTGAACGGCTGTACAATAGTCGCCGTCGCAATCGAGGCGACTAATGAACATTCTTCTTCAACACGGAGACACGTGGCTGCGTTTTGAGAAGCCGGTTGAAGTGCTAACGGCCCGTACGCCGGACGAAGTTTTCCAATGTTTGGAAAAAATTGAAACGAGCGGGCTGTGGGCTGCCGGTTTTATTTCCTACGAAGCTTCTGGTGCATTTGACTCTGCACTCAAAACCCATGAGTCCAGAAATCTACCGCTGCTTTGTTTCGGGTTATTTGAAAATGTGGAGCAGACATTCCTGTCTGCTCAAATGCGCAGACAGGAATGTCCGCGCCACTATTCGCTTAGTAAATGGGTGCCATCAATTAGCCGTACGGAATATGCGGCGGCGATTGCGGCAATCAAAGAACACATCGCGGCGGGCGATACCTATCAGGTGAATTACACCTTCCGGTTGAATGCGGGCTTTTCCGGTTCACCGTTCGATTTTTTCTGCGATCTCGTCGCTGCACAGCAGGGGCGCTACAGCGCCTTCATTGAAACCGGAGAGTTTGCCATTTGCTCGGCATCGCCGGAACTTTTCTTTGGATTCAAGGACGGCGTGATCACGTCGCGCCCGATGAAAGGCACGATGCCGCGCGCGCTGACGGCGGAAGTCGACCGTGTCGTTGCTGAAGCACTGAGGAACTCGACCAAGAATCGTGCGGAAAACATCATGATCGTCGATATGATCCGCAACGACATCGGGCGCATTGCCGCAGTGGGTTCGGTTGAAACGCTTAGCCAGTTCGATGTCGAAAAATATCCGACCGTCTGGCAACTGACTTCGACGGTGCAGGGAAGGCTAAATGTAGACGCGGTGTGCTCACCGCGTTTTTCTGTGCAGAATGAACGCGGTGAGGACACCGCGTCTACGTTAAGGGATCTTTTTACGGCGTTATTTCCCTGCGCTTCGATCACCGGTGCGCCGAAAGCCAAGACGATGGAGATCATCCAGAGTTTGGAGAAGTCGCCGCGCGGTGTTTATACCGGCGCGATTGGCTTTATCGCGCCAGATGGTAAGGCGCAATTCAACGTAGCGATTCGAACCGCCATTGTTGATCGGAATACTGGAATGGTGGAATATGGGATTGGTGGAGGAATTGTTTGGGATTCTGATCCGGAGGAAGAATACCGGGAAGCGTTATCCAAGGCTGCGATTCTCACAAGGAAGCTGCCAGAATTCCAATTGCTGGAAACGATGTTGTCCGAAGATGGAGAAATCTTTCTATTAGAACGCCACCTGAAACGGCTGGCGGATTCAGCGAACTATTTTAATTTTAAATTTGATCATGAACAGATCTGCGCCCATCTGCGTGATCTGCGGATAGAAGGTTCTGCACGAATCCGGCTGTTGCTGAATAAAGGGGGGAAGTTTGAAGTTGAGAACTTTGCGATGAAACGCGGTGAGGACGCCGCGTCTACATTGGCGGTTGCAAAGGAGCCGGTCGATTCCGGTGATGTTTTTCTTTATCATAAGACGACCAATCGGACGGTCTATGAAAAAGCGAAGGCGGACTTTTCGGATGTCGACGATGTTCTTCTTTTTAATGAGCGCGGCGAGGTGACGGAGAGCTGTGTCGCCAATGTGGTGGTTGAGCTAGACGGGCGGAAAGTCACGCCTCCGGTTTCGTGTGGATTACTTGCTGGGTCACTGCGTGACAGCTTGCTGGCATCTGGGGAGATCGAAGAACAAGTGGTTATGTTGGACGACCTGAAACGGGCGAAAAACGTTTGGTTGATAAATTCTGTTCGCAAATGGCGGAAGGTTTTTTTGCTGGATGATGTTTAGCCATAAAAGCGCCTAGCGCGGCAAAGCCGCAACCAAAAAAATGATGACAAAATCATGGACGACAAAATCATTTTTTCCGCCTCGGCGGATCTGCCGGAGGCATGACAACATCTGGATTTCAGAGAACCAATTTCTCCATGAATTTGTCGACAATTATTTTGTCAAAATCTTCCAGTCGAAAAACGTGCATAAAAAACAAGAAGTTTACGGATAGTCGTACAGAGAACTCAAAAATTTGAACTTTGTGCGCCTTGTGTGCTTTTGCGGCTATTCTCAAGATTCGCGAAATTTAGCGTTCATGAACCGTTCCTTGCAGTCACTATTTTCTCCGAAAATTATTTATCGCTGCGCTTTCAGCGCGGTTGGTTTTCTGTTTAACTCCGTCAGCTATGAAACCAAAAATTTTAATTATTACGGGCTACGGCGTGAACTGCGAGGCGGAGTCGGCGCGGGCGTGGGAACTGGCGGGCGCGGAGCCGGTCAAAGTCCATCTGAACGACCTGCTGGATAATCCGGCGCAGATGCGCGATTTTAGCGGACTGATGTTTATCGGTGGCTTTTCCTACGGCGACCACATGACGAGCGGCCATGTTTTTGCTCTGCGCGTAAAGCATCACCTGCGCGAGGAGCTCCAGAAGTTTATCGATGCTGGTAAAATTATTCTTGGCGTTTGTAACGGCTTCCAGACGATGACGAAAATCGGCCTGTTGCCGGGGCTGAACGGCGAATACTTTGATCCAAAGGTGTCGCTGATGCAGAACGACTGCGGTCGTTTCCAAAACTTTTGGGTCACTTTGAAGTTTGAAGCGAACTCACCTTGTATTTTCACTAAAGGAATTAAGTCCATGCCGATGCCTGTCCGTCACGGCGAAGGCAAAATTTTCACGACAGATAAAACTGTGATTGAGCAGATCGAAAAACTCGGCTGTGCCGCCGCGCGTTATGCGGATACCGCCGGCAATCCGACGCTGGATTTTCCGGCCAATCCGAACGGCTCGCTTAATGCCATCGCTGGACTGTGCGACCCGACTGGGCGCATCTTTGGCCTGATGCCGCACCCCGAGGCTTATCTTTTTCCAGAAAACCACCCGAACTGGGATGTGCAGAAGCTGAATGGCACG
>JBBQSL010000203.1:0-4150 GCA_038213895.1 Kiritimatiellales bacterium
TGCGGTCTGGAAACTCCTCTCCTGTGGCTTCATCCGGTTCGTTACCTCCCCAGATGCACATTTGGTAACGGCCTGCTGGTTAGGCTTTGGCCGTGCCGGATTTTAACCGGCTGCCTGTTACACGCTTTGCTTGGCGCACTCGAGTTTTAACCTTATACTTTATTGCTGTCAAAAAATTTCTATAATTTAGGACGTTTGGGCAAAAAGCTTCATAAATCCCTTCGTGCAATAAAGCTGCGCGGAAGATAGGCTCGCTGAATCCGTTTGAAAAGGGGAAAAATAAAACCGCTGGAGAAACCTTGATGAAAGAAACTTTTGGACTCTACATGGTAATGACCAATCCGGTCGTTGGATACGAAGCCTGTGCGCAAGCGGCGGTGAACTGCGGTCTGCGCTACGTTCAACTACGGATGAAAAACGCCTTCCGCGCCGATATTCTGGCCGAGGCCCGCAAGGTTCGCGCCGTAACGCGCGGAACCGGTACGCTTTTTATTATGAATGATGATGTGGAGCTCGCGTGGGCCGCCCAGGCCGACGGCGTTCATCTCGGTCAGGGCGATATGCCGCTCAATGAAGCGCGCAAGCTTTGGACCGCTCCCGGAAAAATATTTGGACTTTCTACGCACAGCGAAGCACAAGCCGAAGCCGCGATTGCGTTGAACCCCGATTATATCGGCGTCGGCCCCGTCTTCCCAACCCCGACCAAGGCGATTGCCGATCCGGCGCTTGGTATTGAACGCGCCGGAGCCATCATTAAAAGCTCACCGCTCACCTGCGTCGCGCTCGGCGGGTTGGATGAAACCAATCTCGCCGGCCTACTGAAGGCGGGCGCGGTCAACTTTTGCGCCGTCCGCACCATTATGCGGAGTTCGGAGCCGGAAAAAATCATCCGAGTTCTTCAGCAAATCAGACTCGCCACGATCTAATTTATCTCCGTGCGAGGCGCCGAACGGCAAAAACCAGCAGTCCGCCGACCCCGAACATCATTACCGTTGTCGGCTCAGGAATCACGCTCAACATGCCAGCGGCGGGTAAAGCACCCCCATCCAGTTTATATAAGCGATTTCCGCCGCTAAGGTCTGTCCCCAAATTGGGTCTCAAATTAGAGTAATGGGTCTCAAAACTCCCAATCGATCCCAAAAATAACGACCCGTTACAGGCGTTCACACCGCTGGCCAGATCAAATGGCTGAGGGCCAATGCGCTGGGATTCGGTAAAATTCTGCCAGAGCGGTAGATAAAAATCAGGAAACGCGTTTTTAAAAAAAACCGGGGGCATTACCGGCAAAAACAGAGGGGGCATTACCGACAAAAAAATTGAAGCTTCGTAAGGTCGTAGAGAAGTCAAACTGCCAACAGAAAACAAGTCTCTGTTCAATGATAAGCACTCAAACTTAGTGCTAGTGAATATCAAGCTTCCATCAAAGGGCAAACTTCCATTTAAGGTTAAACATCCACTTCCTTCATCTAAAAATTTATTAATCGAAATGGGGTCTGCCCAGCTACTAGGCTGAACCAAATTGGATCCCGTCCAGTTAATCGGCTGAATCGAAATAACAGAAGAGGCAGACAATTCCGTACTCCCGAAAGAAATCACCAACAAAACCGCACACAAAAATTTATTCATTTCGCCCTTTTTAATAACTGATGTTAAGACGTTTTTATAGCACTAAAGTCTCGTTGTCTATTTTTTAAAACAAAACGAGGCACAATTCCGTGTATTCTAAACGGCTTCCCGTTCACATAAACGATGATGGTTGAAAACTTTTCTTCCAAACATCGGAACAAATCCGCTAGTCTCTCGGAAATTTTTCAGGGGAAATGCTATGAAGTTAAAAATTGCTGTTCTTTTATCCGTACTATTCGCCTTTACCACCACGTCGCGTGCGGCGGAGCCCCGCACCAACGCTTATGTAGAACCCTATACCAATGCCTACGAAGCGATTGCGCTTTTCACAAGGGTGCTGGAAGAGGTTCATCGCAGTTATGTCGATACGAACGAGGCCGGCTACGATTCACTGGTTCGCCACGCCATGACCGGTATGTTGCAAGATCTCGACCCCTATAGTCAGTTCATGGATAAAGAATCCTATGATGATATTAAGGACGATACCGCTGGGCATTTTAGCGGTGTCGGACTGGTGATCAGCATGAAGGATGGCTTGTTGACGGTGGTTTCGCCGATGGAAGATACGCCCGCATTTCGTGTCGGCATGCTTTCGGGCGATGTCATTCTCGAAATCGATGGCAAGGAAACACGGTTGTTATCGCTGTCCGATGCCGTTAAAAAAATGCGCGGCGATGCCGATACGGAAGTGAAGTTGAAGTCCGTCCGACCATCAACCCACGAGGTGAAAGAGGTCACCCTGAAACGTGAATATATTGAGGTGGCTAGCGTCAAGGACGCGAAACTGATTGAAGACCATATCGGCTATATTCGCCTTACCCAATTCAACGAACCGACCGCAGAGGATTTGAAGAAAGAGCTGAAGAAACTGGCCGATCAAAAAATGAAAGCGCTGGTACTTGACCTGCGCGGGAATCCCGGCGGACTGCTGACCGCCGCCGCCGGTGTGGCAGAACTATTCCTGCCGCACGGCGATCTGATTGTATTTACCAAGGGCCGCACGGCGCAAATGGATCAGCAGACCTTTAAATCGTCCGGCCACACGCATTACACCGACTTCCCGATGGTTCTGCTGGTTAACGGCGGTAGCGCCAGCGCTTCTGAAATTGTTTCCGGCGCACTGCAGGATCACAAACGTGCCGTACTGGTCGGTGAAAAAACGTTCGGTAAAGGTTCCGTCCAAAGCCTGTTACCCCTCGAAAACGGTGCGGCCATTAAGCTGACGACCGCCAAGTATTATACGCCCAGCGAGCGGGTCATCCATGAAAACGGAATTGAACCAGACGTGAAGGTTGTTATGGATCCCGAAACTCTTTTCAAAATCCGACTGAAACAGGCGCAAAAAAACAAAGAGTTCGATCCGACCCTTCCGGTCGAAAAGGAAGTTCGCGACATTCAGCTCGACTACGCCATCGGTACGCTTAAAGGCATGATGATTCAGCAGGAATGGATGAAGTGATTTTTTTAGGAATAGAAACATCCTGTGACGAAACCGCTGCCGCCGTCCTAGTGGACGGCGCGGTGCGGTCAAACGTCATCTATTCACAGATTGCCAAGCACGCGCCTTATGGTGGTGTGGTGCCGGAAATCGCCTCGCGCGACCACGTCCGCAAACTTCCAGGCATCATTGAAAAAGCCCTAGAGGGTGCCAACTGCACCTATGAACAGCTCGACGGTATCGCCGTAACATACGGTCCAGGGCTCTCCAGTTCACTGCTGATCGGTTATTCCGCCGCGCGGGCACTCAGTCAGCGTCTCGGTATTCCGCTCACCGGCGTACACCACCACGAAGGCCATATTTACTCCGTTTTCCTGAGCGAAAACCCGCCCGTACTCACTGGCGCTTTTCCGATGATGGTGCTACTGGTTTCCGGTGGAGACACCAAGCTGGTTTACATGAAAACACCCGGCTGCTATGAGGTCGTCGGGCAGACCATTGATGATGCAGCGGGCGAAGCCCTTGATAAAGGCTCCATGTTGCTTGGCCTCGGCTATCCCGGCGGGCCAATCATTCAGAAAATGGCTGAGGGCGGCAATCCGCAGGCGGTACGTTTCCCGCGCGGTCTCGATAACGTCGGTGGCGAATGGAAATACACGTTCGACCGCAAACTCTGCTTTAGTTTCAGCGGACTAAAAACCGCGCTACTCTACTACGTTCAAAACCATCCGGAAACTCTCAAAGACGAAATCGCCAAACGAGATTTGATTGCCAGCTATCAGGAGGCGGTCGCTGACGCATTGGCTGTGCGGGTCGAACGGGCACTGGAACAATATGATTGTGCCGCTTTCGCTTGTGCAGGCGGCGTGTCGCTCAACAAAGTTCTGCGCGAAAAATTAGGTCGGCTTTCAGAAAAATGTGGCATCCCGTTGCGGCTTTCCTCGCCAAAACTTTGTACCGATAACGCCGCTATGATCGCTGGGGCGGCATACATTAAAATATCCAGCGGGCATCCATTCACGCTCCCTGACGATGTGAACCCGAACCTGCGGCTGGAAAATTGGAACAGTCTTCCCGCAAGATAGC
>JBBQSL010000204.1:0-4103 GCA_038213895.1 Kiritimatiellales bacterium
GGCGAATGTATCGCGGGTACTGGTGGCCATATCGCGTGGGACGGATGCAAAACACAAAGCTTTAAAGGAAAAAATGACGCAATGTGCGGGCTGACCCTTTATACACGGGCGAATGTATCGCGGGTACTGGTGGCCATATCGCGTGGGACGGATGCAAAACACAAAGCTTTAAAGGAAAAAATGACGCAATGTGCGGGCTGACCCTTTATACATTTATATGCTTTAGACTGGGTTGACTCAAGCTGGTACTCTGACCCTTTAGCACTTTAGCACAAAGCTTTAAAAGAAAAAATGACGCAATGTGCGGGCTGACCCTTTAGCACGAGCAAGAACTATTACTCCATCATGCAATGCGCCCAGATCATCTGGGAGTTGTTCTATCACGGACATCTCGCCCGCCTGTACGGATGGGCAAGGCAGACTTCCCAGATGGCTCTAGCCCGGATGATCGCCGAGGGCATGCGCAGACTCGACCCGCTGCCGGACGACCACCTCATCAGGCAGGTGCGCTTCGTCCCCTAGGATGTCAGCGCAAGAAGAAGTCCCAAGCCCGTTCCGTCACAATCCAGTAAATCTTCCTCCGGCGCACAGCGCCCGGACGGGCTTCCCGTGCCCTTTTTTCCGGTCGCCCTCTGCATTATCCCGACCCAGTCAAAATCCACCGTCAAAAAATATATAATTCGGAATCGCTGTTCCCGATATCCACTCCTTGATGAGGACAATGGTTGTGATAATATCCAGCTCCGGAACGGGAAGTATTATGTTGAATGGATGTGTGGTGCAGATTTGTCGGCAGTCCTCGCATTTAAGCATTCATTTTCCAAACATTGGAAAAGAGAACCCACCCCGCCGTCCCGGCACCCCTCCAATTGAGGTGATTTTTTCCGTGTAGCGCAACGCGCGAAGGAGGAAGGACGAATGAGCAAGCGGGACGCTTACTCTACATTTTGATAAAACACCGGAATCGTGCGCACTTCTTCCAGATTCCAGTATTCCAACATTCCCACATTCCATCATTCCTACATTCCTCTCCCTCTACCCGGCTTGATTCGTATTTTCAGGTTTGTTTTCCAAATCCCATTGTTCATACTTCTCTCGTATGAAAGGTATCGCTCATTTTATTTCCGGTGTAACTGTGGCTTCATTTTGCCCGTGGGCGATTGACGCGGCACAGAACGGAAATCCGGCGTTTTTCATCGTTGGTGCAATTGCAGGAATTTTGCCCGACACGATTGATTTTAAGTTCTACCGCTATTTTTATCATCACGAAGTTTCTATTTATCCTGAGCCAGATAAGCTCGAACCTCAGCCGATAGCTGATGCGATTGCCGCTGCGGTTACGGAAGCCGTCACGACCGGTAGGTCGGTGCGCGTTAAACTTTCGACCATTAAACTGAGCGCTGACAACTGGCGACAGTACCGCATCAGAATTGATCCTGACTCCGGTGAGGTGCGAGTACAGTTTGGTCCGGTAGTCAGCACGGGGCAGGAGCCGCAACCCAACACACTGTCAGTTAGCCGTCCGGTGGCTGTGGCAAAATTTTCAGCACCCGTTAAACAGAGTTATGATCCGGTTTATACGGTTGATATTTTTGACGGCCCCAGTTTTTTGTTCAAACGCACGGCCTGCGGTACAGTGGAAATAGACTTTTTGCCGTGGCATCGCAACTGGTCGCACTCATTCACCTTTGGCGCTTTGCTGGCGGGGCTGGCTTCGTGCTGGACGTGGCAGGCGGGCGTTGTCGTTTTTTGTGCCTATGCCGCACACATTATGGAAGATCAGCTAGGTCACATGGGTTCAAATCTATTTTTTCCGTTCACTAAAAAACGTACGCAGGGGCTTAAGCTAATCCAATCGGGCGGTGCTTTCCCAAATTTTGGATGTGTTTGGCTCTGCTGTCTGCTTATTTTCTGGAACGTGTACGCAGCGATTCCCGAACCGCTTTATCACTTCAGCTTTATGCGCTTCATGCTGTACGCACTGGTCATTCCATTTGCTGTTTTTGGTGTGGTGCGCTGGTATTTACTGCGTGGTGCGGAGGCGGAGCAACCGTCGGTGGCGTGGGACTTATAGATCCCATATTACTTGACGCGGAAGGCGGTACCCGTGAAAAGGGCGATCAGTTTATGGTCTTCTTCGGTGCGAATTTCCACTTCATAGATGGAGATGGTTTTTCGCCGACTGACTTCACGAATATGAGCGGTTAACAGATTGCCCAGCAATGCAGGTGCAATGAAAGAGATGCCGGTTTGAAGTCCCGTGGAGATCCGTTCATCCGTATTCGATGCGATGGCAAAGGCGTAATCGGCCAAGGTGAAAATGGCTCCACCTTGTGCCACGCCTAACCCGTTCAGGTGGTGTTCTTCGATGCGTAACCGCGCTGTCCAATAACCGTCTGCACAGAAAAATCGTTCAATGCCGATATGTTCGGCAAAACGGTCGTTTTTAAGGTGTTCAGCAAGATTATTCATGTCGCGAAGATAACAGATGCTCTGGAAAATGCGAATTTTTCAAAAGGAAATAAAGTAGCTATAGCTATATGGATGTGCGCGGGAAGCGGTATTATGCGCTGGCGTTTCGTCATCTCCGATAACGGATGTAACCGATGAAAGTAAAGAGTTTCCAACCACTGTAAAGGAATCTGCCAATGGTTGGAACGCCTTAGTGGCGGCGATTAATTAATCAGCCGTGAGATGCCGGTGCCTTTTTCGACGCGGCCGATGACGATGGCTTTTTCGCCGGCTTTCTTGAGTATCGCCAGAGTGTCGGCGGCGTCGGCGGCACGGACGAAGAGAACCATGCCAATGCCCATGTTGAATACGCGGTACATTTCTTCGTGGTCAACGCCGCCTTCTTTTTCAATGAATTCATAGATGGCAGGAGTTTTCCAAGTCGCGCGATCAAAGACGGCATCCACTGTTTTGGGGAGAACGCGCGGGACGTTGTCCACCAGTCCGCCGCCGGTGATGTGCACTAAGCCGCGTACGGTGACGTTATTCATTAGTGCGACGACCGGTTTGAGGTAGCTCTTATGAACGGCGAGCAGAACCTTTTCAAACGTCAATTTGGTGCCGGGGACGAGGTCGCTCAGTTTTTTACTGGCTTTTTCAAAAATGACTTTGCGGGCCAGCGAGTAGCCGTTGGTTTGGAGTCCGGTGGACGGTAGGCCGATAATGACGTCGCCTTTACGGATAGTCTGACCGGTGATGAGTTTTTTCTTTTCAACCTGACCGACGATGGTGCCGACCAAGTCGTATTCGCCCTTCGGGTAGAGTCCGGGCATTTCAGCGGTTTCGCCACCGAGCAGGGCGCAGCCATTTTCGCGGCAGGCTTTACAGAATCCCGCGATGACCTCTTCGAAGACCTTGCCGTCGAGGCAGGCGGTGCCGAGGTAGTCGAGGAAGAAGAGCGGGGTGGCACCTTGCACCAGGATGTCGTTAACGCAGTGGTTGACCAGATCCTGCCCGACGGTGGTGTGTTTTCCGGTCATGTGGGCAACTTTTAGCTTAGTACCAACGCCGTCAGCACTGGCTACGAGTAGGAAATCTTTGCCGGGTGACTGAAAAAGCCCGCCGAAGGAGCCGATTTCGCTCATAACGCCTTTGGTGCTGGTTGATTTGACGTTCTTTTTGATTCGTTGAAGGGAGTTCATCATCACGTCGATATCGACGCCAGCCTCTGCGTAAGCACTTTTCTTTTTTGTCATGGTTTTCTCCGTTTTTGAGAGGCGCACAATGTAACACGGCCAGTCTTTTGGACAATAGAAAAAGGGTTAAGCCGGTTGTTTTTTGAGCCCAGCATCGCTATGCTCACGGGAAAATATGAAATTACGTACATCAGCATTTTTTCGGAGTTTGGCCTTTGTCTTCCCGGCTGTGCTTACCATTGTGGTGAGTATTGTGCTTTTTTCAATTGCTGGGGTGTTGATCGTGCAGGAAAAGACATCGGTTGAAAAAGAAATCCAGCGCAATATGGAGCAGAAGCTTTCGCTCACTAAAATTGCGCTAGAAGAGCCAGTTGCTACGAAAGACGAGAAAGCCATCAGTCATTTTCTTGAATCCCTGCTGAATGACCGAGATATTGTTTTTGCTGGGCTGACCGT
>JBBQSL010000205.1:0-3830 GCA_038213895.1 Kiritimatiellales bacterium
TTTAAGGTGAAAAGTCAGGCTGAAGCGGTCATTGAGCGTAAAATAGTTGCCCCACAGCTGGGTCACGAAGCCGAAGCGTGCGGCATTTTTGCTGAGCGCCGGGGAGTAGGTGATACTAAAGTCTCCGCAGACCTTGTCCGCCAAATCATAATCAAAACCGGGCGTCTTGAACTTATCGCCCGGAGTGAAATAGTATTGAACCTCCAGGCGTTTTTGTAGGCTGGCATCAATGTTCCTGTTGGTGTCGCACACGCCGAACAGCCGGATTTCTTCGTCCCAGAAATCAAGCGGCTTGTCGCCAGCAAAGCAGAGGGACGCGGCGGAGAGTGTGAGGCTAATTAATAGTTTTTTCATAGGGTTCCTTTTTTTCTCTCATACTCTTACTCATAATCGTAGCTTTGCTGGAGGGATGATTTGTACCTTGCTTTTTAAATTCGATCACATTGACACAGCATTTTCTACAACCGCTTCGCTAGAGGAACCCCGAGTGACCCCGAGAAAAGAAAACGCTCAACTCCGAAGTTTCTCTCTATTCCTCAAGCGAAGCGGTTGTGAAAAATCTTTATTGTTCCGGGTGAACCGTTCCTTCGTCACTATTTTTTCGTACAAAAATTATGTTTCCGCTCCGCTTCAACGCGCCGGGTTGGGATTATAAATTATTTAGTAGCACCCTTTGTCATTTTTTCAAGAGTGGGCATCATCGCGCTTCCCCAGATTTCATAGCCTTTTTCGTTTGGATGCAGCAGATCCGGCATAACCGAGATCGGCAGGGCGCCGTTCTCATTCAGAAAGGCCTGATTGATGTTTAGATATACAATGTTCGTGCCGTCGGCAAAGGTTGCGATGATCCGGTTAACGCGGTCAATCTTCTCCCACTGCGGATTTATCACCGCTTCGGTCAGGCCGCCCTTGATGCCGGTTCGCTGTTCATAGGAGCCGCGCGGAAAGATGCCCAGCAGCAGGATTTTGGTTTGCGGCAGTTTTGCGCGGAGAATCTGGACAATGGCCTCCACGCCTCCGGCGATTTGCTCTTCCGTGAATTCATCCTTATTGGAATTATTGGTTCCGGCCAGAACCACGGCCACTTTCGGGGTGATGTTGGTCATAGAATGGTTCATCAGCCGCCAGATAATGTTTTCTGTTTTGTCGGCTGGGTGAGCCAGATTCATCACCCGCCGGTCGCCAAAGAACTTTTTCAGAAGTTCCGGCTGCTTGCTCCATCCGGCTGTAATGGAATCGCCAACGAGGAGAACGTCAAAGTTCCCGGCATCCAGAACCTTCTGTCTTTTTTCGTGAGCGGCCAGCCAGGGTTCATTGACTGGGATGCGCGGGGTAGGCCGAACGGCCGGATTATTGGATTTCTCTAGTTTTTCAGTTAACTGTGCCAGATCAGGCTGGGTTGCACTGTAACCGGAAAGCGTACAAAGCATTGCGGTGGTAAAAATGATGGAACGGGACATTTTCTTTATATTATTCACAACAACTCCTTAATTAAAAATGTAACGTACAAAAGATTTCATTTTTCTAGATTGAGATCAAGGCCATTATTTTATTTTTATAATTCAACTTTTTTATTACTTTACGTGATCAGGTTGCGCGTTAATTTTTTTGGTTATTTTTTTAAAAATAGATATTGCTGAGTATAAAAACATATGTATACTGTACGTTACAAATCAGGTGCATTTCGTGTGAGATGCCAAAAGTAGAAACGCGGAAAATCCGCAGAAAAGGAGAAAGAGATGAAGAAATTATTAAGTCTGTTGGCGGGAGTTGTGATGCTGGCAGGATTAACGGTGTCTGCCGGAACCGTTGGAGTGGACTGGGGTGGTTCCTACGGGAACAGTTTTTCCAGTACACTCAACCAAGGGCTTGGCACGGTAACGACACCGATCGGCGATTACACGTTCGATACTGTTTCCGATAGGGCGTACCTAATTCCGTTCGGAACGGGGTATACGCCTTCGGCGGACAGCCGCTATCTGGCACCTGCCGGGAAGACGGGTCCTCTGTACACCGTAATGATGCTGGTCAACCACAGCAGCGCAACGGCGCCGACGAATTCTGGACTCTACAGATGGTCTGCAGCGACCAATCCGAATCAGCTCCAGAAAACAAATCCCACCCTGACCGGTGGCTATACCACGATGAGTATGTCGGCTTCTTATTTTGCAAAGAAGGCTGATTTTCTTAACGGACTCAATTCCGCAACAGGGATCAGTTTTTCTAATGCAACAGATGCCGCGAGTGTGAGTATGTCTATTCTGAGAAATAAAAATAACGGAACGGCCACGATCGCGTTTATCGTGCAGGAGGGCACCGACTGGTATGCGACAATTGCTACGAACCGCGCACAAAACAGTGCAGACTATGCCGGAACGCTGACCGTCAATCCGTACACCGCAAACTGGTATGCTTTCAATCCTTCTGCCAATCAATTCTTGAATACCGGTGCGCTGGGCACCGCCAAGGCTGGTTCGACCTTTACCAATATCATGGCATTCGGTATTAGCGGCCAGACCATGGGATATGACGGAATCGTCGCGAACAGCCAGAAGCTTGATTTTTCAGGCTTTTCGGGAAGCTTTACAGCCGTACCTGAGCCGGCGACGATCGGGATGTTGGGTCTGGGCGCTGTTTGCGTGATATTTATTCGCCGCCGGACCCGCTCGTAAGTGATGTAAAACTAGCCCGTTTCGCCGCTTGGAGAATACGGGCTGTTTATTTTCAATTTAATTTTATTCGCTGGGTGATACAGGATCCTTCGGTGCTGGTTCAGTTTGCCCAAATTGGATCCGTCAATTAATTTTAAACTAGAAAAAGTTTACGATAGAGCATTTTCTTAAAAGGTGTAGCCACTTACGGCAGGCAGGATGCCTGCGATACGTACCGCAGGCATCCTGCCTGCTTCTGGGGAGCGGCTATTCCTTTTCTTAAAATACTCTAGCCCCTGTGTTCAGGGAGGCTTTGATAGGGAATCGGATAAACGAGCAATGTTAATCTGGGGAAGTAGAGGAGATATCGCATGAAAAAATGTTCATGTCTATTGACGGGAATCATCTTGCTGGCGGGAACCATGGTTTCAGCCGGAACAGTCGGAGTGGACTGGGGCGGTAATTATGGCGCAGCAAGCAACTTTACTTCTTCGATTAGTCAGGGGCTTGGTTTGGTCGTAACGTCCACGGAAGACTACACGTTTGACAGTGCCTCTGATGCGGCCTACAGCTTAGCATTCGGTTCTGCATACTCACCTTCGGCAGACAGCCGCTATCTGGCACCTGCCGGAAAGACGGGTTCTCTGTACACCGGTATGCAACTGGTTAATCACTCCAGTAGCACAGTTTCGACGAATGCGGGAATCTACAGATGGTCTGCATCGACCAATCCGAATCAGATCCAGAAAACAAATCCCACCCTGACCGGTGACTATACCAAGATGAGCATGTCGGCTTCTTCCTTTGCAAAGAAGGCTGATTTTCTAAACGGACTCAATTCCTCAACAGGGATCAGTTTTTCTAATGCAATAGATGCCGCGAGTGTGAGTATGTCTAGCCTGAGAATAAGCAATACGGGAACGGCAACGATCGCATTTGTCGTGCAGGAAGGAACCAGTTGGTACGCGACGATTGCTACGAACCGCGTAGCTGGAGCAGACTGGTCGGGAACCATCGCCCTTAATCCGTACGCTGCCAATTGGTATGCGTTTAATCCCGCTTCAAATCAGTTCCTGAACGTCACGAACCTCGGCCAGGCCAAAGCCGGCTCGACCTTTGCAGATATCACGGCGTTCGGGATCAGCGGCCAGATCATGGGGTACACTGGAACCACCGCGA
>JBBQSL010000206.1:0-3657 GCA_038213895.1 Kiritimatiellales bacterium
GCAGGAATTCATTGCCGGAACCGTTCCGACCAACGCAGCCTCCTGCCTCAACGTGGCGCAGAGCACCCGCGACACGGTCACGTGGAGCCCGGTTGCCGGAAGGGTCTATTCCGTGTACTGGTCGACAAATCTGGTGCAAGGGTTCACGGCACTGAATACTAACATGGTGTATCCGCAGGGCAGTTACACCAATACCACCCCGAACGACAGAGTTAACCATTATCAGATCAGAGTACAGCTGCAGTAACAGTTCTTATATGATGAAGTTTGTATAACCCGAAAAATTGAAACGAAAAGGAGCACCTATGAAAAAATCGATCAAAACTACAGCTATCGCAACCCTAATGTTCACCGCCGCAGCATTCAGTCACGCGCAAACGCCGATTAAGCCCGCCGACGACGGAACCATTTCCGGAGGAACCCTCAGTGTCGAAAACTGCACAACCGAGCAGGTTGCCGAAGGCCTCAATGTAACCTTTCTGACCGATGGCGGAAAGTGGTGCAAAGCCGCGTTTGCTGGTCCGTATGACCTGACCGGCTACGCGGCTATCGAATTCAAGGTTACCAACGTCGGCACGGTTGCTTCAAAACTTTCAGTGCGCGCTGACAATAAAGGCAATGTTAAAGACACCCCGTGGAACATGGGCGTAGCTTACGACCCAATCGCGCCCGGCGAAACCAAAACGTTGCGCATCGATTTCGGCTTTAACAATTTTAGAACCCAATTGCCTTCCTATCCGCTGGATCGCGCGAACATCAGTCAGTTAATGCTCACCATGGGCAAGCCAGATGTCACTGGGATCACTTTCCGGATCGACAGCATTAAAGCAGTCAAATAAAAGCGGATATTGTTCCAAAAAGTTTAAATTGAAAAGGTCAAACAAGGTGATAAATTTTACCTGTTTGATGGTTGAGAAACGAAACAGAAACAAGGAGAACAGATGAAAACAATAAAAACAGCGGCTCTGCTAGTGAGTCTTACAGCAAGAATGTCGCTGACTGCCTCGGCGAGCTTGGTTGTGCTATCTAACGACTTCACAACCGGAGGCACAGCCGGATGGACTACAAACGGAACAGTTACTACCCTTGGAGTTCAGGATGATACAGGAGGAATAGGCTCTGGCAATGCGATGAAGTACTCCACAACCGGAAAAAATAACATGTGGTCAGAACGTAGCCTGTCGCAAACCGTGACATTAGGCCTTAACGACAACATTTCGCTCGCAATGAATATCCGATTCACCGGCACGTCCAACTCCCCAGCGGCGATAAACAACTCCATTCGCTGGATGTTTATGACGACTAACGATGTAATGACCGGCGTTGGGATCAATCCCGGAGCAGTTGTTGCTCAGGGCTCATGGTTTCAGGTTGGAACTACGATGCAACAGAGCAAATTTGCCAGTGTGAATCTTGGAACGAACGCTCATAATGTTGTCATGACCCTCACCCGTAAAGATGACGGCGCAGGTTCCTATATGCAGTTCAGATATGTCCTTGACGGCGGAACGGCCTTCGTCAAAAATGGTGCTGTAATTGCTTCCCCGACGAGCGAGTTCAGTTTTGATGCGATTCAGCTTGGGTCAACAACCGTTGACGTCATGAATGGTATTCTTTATGATAATATCGTGGTAACCACCTCGATTCCGGAACCGGCCACGCTGGGCATGCTCGGACTGGGCGCACTGATCACCCTCCTGATCCGGCGCTCCCGCAGCTAAGTTAATTCCATTATCCGAAAAGGAGGCTGTTTTCAGCCTCCTTTTTTTTATCAAATCAGGTGGAGGTTTTGATTATGCGTATTCTCTATCTCGATATCGATACCCTCCGACCAGATCATTTGGGTTGTTACGGCTATCACCGCAACACCTCGCCAAACATCGACCGGCTGGCCGCCGACGGAACTCTTTTCACAAATTACTATACGTCCGATGCGCCTTGCCTGCCTTCGCGCGCGGCACTGATGAGCGGACAATTCGGCATCCATAACGGGGCGATTAACCATAACGGAACGGCCGCTGACCGACGTCTCGACGGAGCCGCACGCGGCTTCCGCGACCGGCTCTACACCGACTCACTCCCCGGCTGGCTGAACGCCGAACATAAACTACACACCTGCTACATCGGCGGCTTCGGCGCGCGCCACGCCCTCTGGAGTTTTTACGCCGGATTCCGCGAAATTCACGACACTGGCATGGGTGGAATGGAATCAGCTGAACACGTCACCCCAACCGTACTCGAATGGATGGAACGCAACGCGGGAAAAGAAAACTGGTATTTACACATCAACTATTGGGATCCGCACACGCCGTATCGCGCTCCAAAAGAATTCGGCAATCCGTTCAAAGACGAGCCCCTGCCCGCATGGTATTCTCAGGAGCTAATCGATCAACATATGAAGGTTCCCGGCCCGCATACGATTCAGGACATCGGCATGTACAGCGATTGGTCGCCGCCGAACTGCCCGCGTCAGCGTGGCAGTGTCAAAAACATGGATGAAATGCGCACGCTGATCGACGGCTATGACTGCGGCATCCGCTACATGGACGATCACGTCGGCATCCTTCTCCAGACCTTGGAAAAACAGGGTGTGCTCGACGATACGATCATCATCGTCAGTTCTGACCACGGCGAAAACTTCGGCGAACTGGGACTCTATGCCGAACACGCCACCGCCGACCAGGCCTGCAACCGGATTCCCATGATCATCCGCTGGCCGAAAACAGTCGGCGGCAAAGTGAACACCGGCCTGCACTACAATATCGATCTGCTTCCAACGCTGGCTGAACTCACCGCCAAACCGGTGCGAGACAGCTGGGATGGACAAAGCTACGCCGCCGCACTGGATGGCCAAGAGGCTGGACGCGACGAACTGATTCTCGGTCAGTTTGCCCACGGCGCACAGCGTTCCGTCCGCTGGGGCGACTGGCTTTATATCCGCACCTGGCACGACGGCTATCACAACTGGGACGAGGAAATGCTCTTCAACCTGAAAGACGATCCGCGTGAAGAAAATAATTTACTCAGGCAATTTCCAGACATCGCGGAAACGGGACGCAAAAAATATGCTCGCTGGCATGAGGAAATGATGTCCACTTTGCCGCCCGGCACGGAGGATCCAAAAGATACGGTTCTGCGCGAAGGCCCTTGTCATGCGAGAACCGACCTACCCACCTATTGCGAACGGCTGAAAAAAACCGGGCGCGGCGATTCGGTAGCGAAGATCAAAGCCCGTCATCCAGAACAGTTTAAATAAAACACTGCTTTGCAACGGCGTTCGCGCGGGAATTCCGACCACCGGAAACGCGGCCTTTATTGCATAAAGAACCGCGTCCTACAAGTTCGGGGGGATATGTCGCGCAGGCCAGAATATTTGTAGGGCGAGCCTCTCTGTATGCAGAGGGCGCGCGGAAGTTCCGACCACCGAAAACGCGGCCTTTATTGCATAAAGAACCGCAAAAGGTGTCCAAAAGGTGTCAGTGTAGTAATTTGCAATTTTTAGCAAAAGGTGTCAGCAAAAGGTGTCAGTGTAGTAATTTGCAATTTTTAGTCTTGAATCATCGTGGTTGGCGAGATAGAAACGCAGGCATGGGACGTCAGTTGAGAATTGAATATGAGGGAGCAACCTATCACGTGATGTGCCGAGGGAATCGCCGG
>JBBQSL010000207.1:0-3611 GCA_038213895.1 Kiritimatiellales bacterium
GTTCGCGCGCCTCCGCAAAAGCAGGCAGCTCGTGCATTCCAAGCATGGGAAGAATATATTTTCCGGTCTCCTGAACCGCCTTGTGCAGGCGTAACAATCCGGCGTCGTCCACCGCCAGCGGTTTTTCAGAGATCACATGACAGCCCGCGCGCAGACTGCATTCAATCAAATCGGGATTCAGATCCGGCCGGGTGCTAACGATCACCAGATCCGGCTTTTCAGTAGCCAAGGCCTTTTGCAAATCCTGATAGATAGCCGGCGTGAATTTTGTTGCCCAGGGATGAGCGAGAAAACCATCCAGCTTTTCATCCGGCAGCGTTTGCACGGCACCGACTAATTGGACATTTGCATCATCGCGCATCCACTCATCAAAAACCCAGACCGCATGACCGAACCCGCCAACCAGCAGAACAGAAACCATTTTTTCTTCAGACATAAACCCTCCTTTTAACAAACATGTCGAACTTCAATACCTAGCAGTGCGCCAAGTTTTTCAATTTTATCGCCGATATGGCCGACTCCGATCGCGCAGTGGTGTGCCGGCCCTCCCTTGGACCAGTCGTTCATAAAATCCTTGGCGCCGATACTGAATTTATAACGGCTGTTAGTATTACCGATCTGTAGGGTCGGGCCGGGAACGGACGCTCCTTCAGCCACCTGCAGGAAGACAGTCCCGTCCCTTCGCTGCACGACGGAAAGAATGGTGACCAGGCCATTTTTTACGGTCATTTGAATAGAAAGTCCCTTGCCTGGCTTACCGTGATAGACCGATAGCGGCACTAAGGAGACAAGGCCTTCGGCGATGGCAAAATGCGCAGGTCCGTCATGCCCGAGATAAACAACATCATCGATAAAATCTGACAGGTAAAATTCGGAGAATGAGCCGCCGACACCGAACAGATCCATAATTTTCATCGCCTGCACGTTCTTCACTTCGCACTCACCGGCGACCGGAATATTGCGTCCGGTCAACAAGGTGTTTCCGGCAATAACCGAGGTGACGATATTTTCGTACTCGCCTGCGCCTTCGTAGTAGTAGGCCATGGAGCCGAGATTGTGCTTTGCAACCAACTTATCGAGTGCGACAGAGGTTTTAGCCGCGCGCTCAATTTCGGATGGTTCACATTCTTCCGATACTTGGAACGTTGAGTTGAATTCGGTAATCTTGGCGGAAACTTCGTCGGCGGTGACCGCCTGACGCAGCTCAAAGAGCTCGCACATTTCCAACAGCTGGAAATGGTTACCGAAAACGGCGGACTGTTGCGTTAGGTCGGAATAAACATCCAGCATGCCGCAATAATAATGACCGAGCACACCGACACGATTTTCGCGCATTCCGGCTACGACCTTGGCGGCGTCCACCCAATCCTGAATTTCCTGCCAGGCGACGGCTTCCTGCAAATATCCAGTTACAACATGATAATCGATGCCGCAGCGGTTAAAGACACAGGCCAGCTCGGGCACCGAACAGGATTGGCAATGCTCCAGCCAGACACCGGTCATTTTGCCGCGGTCACCCAGTGCGTTAAATGCGGCATAGTCGAGTTGCGCCACCGGCTGAAGGTTGAGCATCACGACCGGCACTTTGGTTTTCTGCACAACCGGAAGGACGGTCGACGAGAGTGCATAGGTGGAGATAAACAGGAAGATGATTTCCACATCCTCTTTCTTGAACAACCCCGCCGCGCCACCCGCCTTTTCGGGATTATCGACCATGCCCGCATCGACCACATCGATCCCCATCCCGGCAATAAGGTCGCGAATCTCAGCGTGATAGCCGTTCAGGTTGTCGAGTAGGCCGTCAAACTGCGCCCAGTAGGTATCGAGTCCAATTGAAAAAAATCCTGCTTTCATAGCTCATTAATCCATATTAAAAATTTCGGTGAGCGGCTTGCAGACCGGAGAGTTGTCGGGGTTGAGTTTCATTTTAAATTCATCGCGAATCATTCGAGTTCTACCTTTAAAAAAACTGTGTCATTCGTATTTAATAAAAGACGCGAACTTTCGGAGACTCCCCCCGGTATGGCGGAAGCCGCGGTCGTCCATGCACCGCCGACCAGATTGGTAGAAGTTAAAATGCGATAGCTTTTCCCCTGAACGGATTTCCAGAAAAGCTTCAAGTCACGGGTCAGACCGGTAATTTCAAGCCTCGATGCGGGATTCCACGGATCGGTACCGGCGATGAATTCTTGCTGATCGGTGAATGAATCGCCGTCGGTGTCATTGGTTCCAGCGGAAAATCCCAAATTCCCGAAATACTGAATTTCCCAGTCGTCGGCCATGCCGTCGTTGTCGTTATCGGCGGCAATCGTGGAGGTGAAGGATCTGGACGGAAAACTTGCGGCCACCGCTACACAACCGTTGGTAGTTGCACTCCACGTGTAGGTTTTCACACCCGCAACCGCCTCCACCTGATAGCCAGCGTTGCCGACCGAGGAGCTGCTGTCGCCCGAATAAAGGGTATTCCCAAAACTTGAACTCAACGCGCCATTCCCGTTCTCTGTATAGACCCCAAAAACCAGCGCATTCATACTCAGGGTGGTTAATCCGATCGCGGTGGAATTTGTCGCTAAAGAGGTCTGTTCTGGATCTCCTGGAGCCACATTCAGCAGACTCAGTACCCCGACTCGGGATCCCGTGGCTGCGCTGAAACGCACGGTCACGTTCCCGGAAGAAAGCGACGGCGCATCCAGATACCAAATCGCGGAGTTCCTACCTTGATTGCGAAAGACGGCCTGCGTAAAATTTTGGTTGCCATACGTTACATTGGTAATCACAGCCGTGTTGCTTTCCCAGCTCGCGGCCACCACCAACTTACTTCCAGAACCTGTGGACGGCGTAAAGTTGGTAATGACATTTGAGGTGGCGGTTCCTGTTCCTGAAGTCTCATAATGCTCAGCACGGCCTCCCATTATGACCGGATCCGAAACGAACGCCGATATTTTCACCTCGTCCATATCGCCGACATAGTTGTCTTTATTTTTTTTCGAGCCGATAAAGACACTGCGCTGATTGGGGACGAAGGCTCCAATCGCCGGAGCGGTCCGGGTCTCAATCCCTGTCATCAGCTGGATCTGGGCACCGTCATAGACTGCCTCAATATATTGCCAATCATTCGACGTGCTGATCGAGGCGGTGATTTCAATCTGATTGGTTGCGCTGGTATCCAGCGTGTTGCCGGAACGGTTGATATTGAACGTCGCGTTCGTTGGGCTCGCACTGAGATTAATCTGGTCGTAAACATGGAACAGCGTTCCTCCCGCATCACCGGGATGCAGGCGTATCCAACCCTGATAGCGGAAAGTGCTCCGGTTGGCTGGCCAGGCATTTGCGGTCATCAGATACTGATCACCCGTCTTGAAATCGCAGCGTATGGCTCCGCCAAACTTACCGTCCGCGATTTGACGAATCGCATTGGTGCTGTCGAGATGCACGGTCGGAACGGTCGTCTCGAAATCCCAATGGTAGATCGTGCCGGCATCATCGGCAAAGGGTGCCACGCCATGTACTGTGCGATTGGTTCCGTAGTTGATGATCACGGGACCGCCCGCAAAATCGCCATTAAGGTAGGGCGATTCATAATTCCTGGAGGGCGTAAAATTGAGAGGGAT
>JBBQSL010000208.1:0-3561 GCA_038213895.1 Kiritimatiellales bacterium
CCGGCCATTCAAGTTGTGCCTTACTGTCTGCAAAAGTTTCCTGAATGACAAAATCCGGAGCATTGGTTGGCGTGTTGCCGCTCAACAGGATGGACACATCCTGTGCGCCGTTGGTCAGACTGCCTTTATGCGTAACGCGCACTGTGTACACCGCATTGGATGTTGGAACGACGACAACCTGTTCGACGTTGTCGAGCACGTTATCCCCGTTCGTCGCGGCGGCGGAAGGATTCTGCGGATTCAGAATCCACGGAGAGTTGGTGGTGCTATTCGGCCCGATGATGCGCAGGTCGAGGTCGTTAACCAGCACCCGGTTGGTCGGGTCCAGCGCCCAAGGCTGAAGAGGACCCGCCGGATCGGTCCAAACGATGGTCACTTTCAATGGTGAGTTGGTTGAGGCGGACACCTTAAACTCAACTTTTTCTCCATTGAGCAGGCTGACTTCTTTAATGTGCGGCAGCGAATCCCAGGCCGCATTGTTGCTGACCGACCATGCGTCTGCCGGGGTATTCATCAAACCCCAACCGAAGGTATAGTCCGGGCCGACCGAACCAATGTCGCGGGCGGTGTGAATCGCGATGCCCTTGAGAGTGGAGGAAAGCATCGGAGCCTCTGTTCCGTATATACGATCATGCAGTTCCTGAATCAGCGCCAGCGAACCGGCGACGGAAGGCGCGGAAAAACTGGTGCCGCTAATATTGCTATAGCTGTTTATTGCTATGCCGTAGGTGGTGTGGAGTTGCTGTCCGTTGGCCACCACATCTGGCTTGATGCGCCCGTCGTCGGTCGGTCCCGTTCCGCTGTAGTATTCGAGCTGAACCGTCATACCGTTGGTGTAACCATTGGGTAAATCCTGAACGGCACCGACTGTCAGGATATTTTTTGATACGCCATTGGGTGTAATACAATCGTACCCGGAAGGAAGCCCGTCGGCTGAACGTTCTGTGGTTACTAAATACCAACTCTGGGGCTGCGATGGCAGGTTTGTTTGGGCATAATGTTGAGGGTAATACGTTCCGTAAAGCCCGCCCTGATTATAGTCGCCGCGATTATTTCCGGCAGAGTAAACAGGAAGATGATAGGGTGCAGTGTAACAGAATTGATCCATCGCCTGAGAGTCAGATTGATACCACCCAAATTTGTAATCCTCGTTTTGACTCAGCCGAGTGTCACCCCACCAACGAGGACGGCCATTATTAATCAAATTCAAATTATCCCATCCACGTGCCATCCCGTACGAATGATTTGAAATATGAATATGGTCGTTGCTGATCACGCAGGCGGTGAGTTCGGGAATCAGGAACTTCCAGTCATAGGATTCCACTTGTGCCGCATAGGCCATACCCTGCGCGTTGGTGTCGATGCCCGCCGCAACCATAGTGCCCGCAACACCAGTGGAATGAGCGGCTACAACCGGAACGTTTGTGCCTTGGTCCGCCCCTTTCCAGACCCGTCCGGAGGCAAATTCCCGATGATTGGTCACCGCACTGCCGCCGTCCCACATGGCGATGACCACATTGGTGCCGGTCAGTGAAAAAGGTTCCGTTCCGCCGGGGCGCACCTTGTCGCTGGAAATGGTTTTGGCGGATACTTTATTGAAGGTGGTGAAATAGAGCGGCTGATCGTTTTCCCATCCGAAGAGCTCGCTGATCTGTCCATCTTTTTCGACGCGTAGCGGAAGCCCGGCGGCTTTGGCGCGTTTTACCGCATCATCATACCGTTCTGTCCAGCGCATTTTTTCCTGATGATTCAACCGGATCAAATCCACTTTTTGATGCTTGCGGCGCAATTCGTAGCCGAGCCGTTTGGCGCGGTCGGGCTGGTAGACCGGCGCGAGTTCCTCAAAGGCTTTGTTTTCTTCTGGAGTCATATCGGGCATGACACCTTTATAGAGAACCCGGGCGAGTTCGTTAGCGGTGATAACCTTTTCCTGAGCCAGTTTGTTCCAGCTGGATTGTTTTTCCTTTGGAACAGGCGAGTTGCTTACGGTGGTTCCGTCAGGCATGCATCCATACGCAGTGGCATACGTGTATTGATCCTGCGTCAGCATGCCGCCATCGAGCATACCTTCCAGAGTTCATCGGTTCCGGGATTTCCCTGCGCGAAGATATTTACAGTTGCAAGGAGAGTCAATACCCCCAATTTTGCGATCACTTTTCTCATATTAGCCCCTCTGTTAAATAAAAACCTTTACAAACAGGAGGAGACTAGCGATTGCGACGGCTGGAGTCACGTTAAATTCAATTAAGATAGCGGGGGTCTTTAAACAGTCCCAACCTGCGAAATATATCCGAATGTTTGGGATTTTTTCTGAATATTTGATTAGATTCCTCCCATGAGCAAACTCCATGGAACGATTGCCCACGTCATGCGCCGTTTTGTCCCCGACAAATGGGGCGGCACTGAAACCGTCGTTTTTAATCTCGCTCGGGAACTCGAGAAGACCGGCTTGAATAGTCCTATCTTCTGCACGGATATGTTCGAAAAAAGCGACGCGACAAAAATAGGTGGCGTCACCATCCGTCGCTTCCGTTACGTTTTTCCATGGTTCGGGCTGAGCTCGGAAGCTAAGGAAAAGCTTTGCCTTAAAGGGGGTAGCCCCCTCTCGCTACCGCTGTTTTTCGCCTTATTACGACAAAAAAATCTTACCTTGATTCACACCCACGTCGGACGACGGCTCGGCGGCATGGCTCGCACTGCCGCCCGCCTCCGCCGAGTGCCGTATGTTATTCATGTCCACGGTGGCCTGTATACGGTTCCACAAGATCAATATGACCAGATGGTTGCGCCGGTTGAAGGAAAATTCGAGTGGGGAAGACTCTTCGGCCTGCTGTTCGGATCACGAAAAGTTTTCGCTGACGCGGCCGCCGTAATCTGTGTTGGACAGAGCGAAGCGGAAGAAATGCGCCGTCGCACACCAAGCCAGAACATTTATTATCTGCCCAACGGCGTACACGTGCAGCGCTTTGCAGAGGCCGCTCCAAAACCATTCATCAAAGCCTATGGACTCGAAAATAATAAATTCATACTCTGCCTTTCACGGATCGATTTTCAAAAAAATCAGCTCCTACTGGTCAATGCTTTTACGGAATTTCGTAAAACGCATCCAGACTGGAAGCTGGTCTTTATCGGTTCAGTTTCGGTCGAAGAATATCATCGAAAAATCGTCGAAGAAATCGACCGATTCGGGCTGAAAGATTCCGTGCTGATCATTCCTGGGATGAAGCCGGATGATCCCTTGCTACCATCGGCTTATAAGGCGGCGGATCTTTTCGTTTTACCGACGGCCAATGAACCTTTTGGTATCGTTATCCTCGAGGCTTGGGCGGCAGGTACACCAGTCATCGCCACGCGCGTTGGCGGCATTCCTGGATTTACAACCGACGGCGAGAACATCCTGCTCTCCGAAAATAATGACGCCGCCATGCTAACAGAAAAGATGAACCAACTCGCCGATTCGCCAGACCTTCAGGAAAAACTCTCTAAAAACGGGTTCGCCGAGGTGCGAACGAAATACGATTGGAGCGCCATTGCCGAAAGGGTTATCAAAATATACGAGGA
>JBBQSL010000209.1:0-3549 GCA_038213895.1 Kiritimatiellales bacterium
ACGCTATGGGTTAATCATTCCGTGGGACTTTGCGGGGGTGAAAAGATGACCTCTGCCGGGTTCAACCGCCGGATGCGGAAAACCGCATGTCCGGTGGTGTGGAAGGGTCACGGGGCGAAATCCCCGTGATCCCATCCGATCGTACCTTTACAGAACGGCGACCGAGACTGCCTGTTTCGTGAGTCAGATGGTCAGGCATAGGTATGTAGTTCCGCCTTCAGCAAGAGCGGATTGATCTGATAAAGAATTTATGATGCAGTGAGCGCTTGGTCAGGTATGTAGTTCCGGCTTCAGCCGGTCTTTGAGGGCGATAAAATGTACGAATGGCGACAGATGACACCGGAGAAGCGCGAGGAGATTTTGTGTCTCCGATATCAAATCCGTGTACCGTGGCACAGTCCTCCGCATTATGCCGAGCCCGGTGTTCATTATTATCACCTTGCCGGTGCGTGTTATGAGCATGCTCCATTTCTTGGCCGCACGCCGGAGCGGATGGCGAATTTCGAATTACAGTTACAGACGGTTTTGGCCGCAAATGGGAACCGGCTGGCCGCTTGGTGTATTCTGCCGAATCATTGGCACGCGCTGGTTTGCACCGGCAATCTTGTATTGCTACTCCCGGACGTTGGGAAGCTGCACGGGAAAACATCATTTGAGTGGAACCGGGAGGAAAACCAGTCCAGCCGTAAATGTTGGCACCGGTGCTCCGACCGGCGCATCCGTTCGGATGCCCATCTCTTTGCTGTGATGAACTACATCCATCATAATCCTGTTAAGCATGGCTACGTCCATCGGTGGGAGGCGTGGCCTTTTTCGAGCGCAGCGGAATTTCTGGAAAAAGAGGGGCGAGAACGGGCGCTGACGCTGTGGAATGACTATCCGGTTGGTGAAATGGGTAGTGGGTGGGATGATTGAGACTGGCTAAAGCCGGAACTACATACCCTTTGAACTGGCCGTTTTGGAGAGGCATGTAGTTCCGCCTTCAGGCGGTTCCGTTAAAAATGAGATTTGGCATCATTCCTCATTCGTGTACATTCGATTCCTTTTTAGGCAAAAAAGGATTTCCCAAATGATTTACAGAATTGAGATCGGACTGAAGCAGGGTGTGCCGGATGCGCGCGGTCGCGGCGTAATCGGCCGGGCAAAAAGCGCACTAGGCATGAAGATCAAGGCCTGCCAGACGCGCGATGTTTACAAGGTGGATGCCAATATCAAACGCACCGAAGCCAAGACCGTTCAGCTCGGCTTCGCCGATGCCGTGGTCGCCCGCTCTGCACTCGGTCGGCTGAAAGCGCCGGGCAGCTTCGATTGGATGCTCGAAATCGGCTTTAAGCCGGGCGTAACCGATAACGTCGGGCGCACCGCCCGCGGTGCGATGGCGGATATTCTCGGCCGTGAGCTGGCGTGGGAAGAGCAGGTTTATACCTCCATTCAATATTTCCTGAAAGGCGAGCTGACCCGCGACGACGTTCTGCATCTCGGCAAAGACCTGCTGGCCAATACCTTGATTCAGACGATTCAGGTTTTCTCCAAAGAAGAATGGCTGGCCGCTGAGCCGGATATGACCACGCCGATTTTTGACGATCATCAGGAAGTTAAAGTGAACGTGATCGAACTTCCCGATAACGATGCCGAGCTGATGAAAATTTCCAGCGACGGCATTCTTTCCCTCTCGCTCGAAGAAATGCGCGTGATCCGTAACCACTACCTGAGCAGCGCCGTCAAAGCCCACCGCGCCGAACTCGGCCTGCCGGTCTGGCCGACCGATGTCGAGCTGGAGTGCATCGCCCAAACCTGGTCCGAGCACTGCTCGCACAAAGTTTTCGCCGGCACGATCGAATACAAAGACGAAGAGACCGGTGAAGAGGAGGTTATTAACTCGCTCTACAAGACCTACGTCAAAGCATCTACCAAAAAGGTGGCTGAGAAGATCGACTGGCTGGTTTCGGTCTTCACCGATAACGCGGGCGTGATCAAATTTAACGAAGACCTTCATCTGGTTTATAAAGTCGAAACCCACAACTCGCCGTCCGCGCTCGATCCGTTCGGTGGCTCGATGACCGGCATCGTCGGCGTCAACCGCGACCCGATGGGCACCGGTATGGGTGCGCAACTGGTTTCTAATGTCTGGGGCTACTGCCTCGGTTCGCCGTTCTACGATAAAGAAATTCCGGCGGGCCTGATGCATCCGCGCCGCATTCGCGACGGCGTACATGCTGGCGTCATTGCGGGCGGTAATGAGTCGGGGATTCCCTACAGCCGCGGCTTTGAATGTTTTGACGAACGCTATCTCGGTAAGCCGCTGGTTTATTGCGGCACGATGGGAACTCTGCCGGTCAAGGTCGGTGGACGTCCCTCCGAGCGCAAAGAAATTGAGATCGGCGACTGGACTGTTATGTGCGGCGGTCGTATCGGCAAAGACGGCATTCACGGCGCGACGTTTTCATCCGAAGAGTTGCGCACCGAATCACCGGCGCAGGCGGTGCAGATCGGCGACCCGCTGACTCAGCGCAAGCTGTACGAATTTCTGATGGAGGCTCGCGATCTCGGCCTTTTCCGTTGTATCACCGACAATGGCGCGGGCGACATTTCCTGCTCGTTCGGCGAAATGGGCAAATATTCTGGCGGCTGCGAGTGCGAACTTAAAGACGCGCCGCTGAAATACGAAGGTCTTCAGCCGTGGGAAATTCTGGTTTCCGAAGCGCAGGAGCGTATGACGCTGGCCGTTCAGCCCGAATGCCGCAGCGCTTTTGAAGCGTTAGCGAAAAAGCGCGATGTCGAAGTATCTTTTATGGGCACCTATAACGACAGCGGATATTTTACGGTGAAGTACGGAGGCAAAGTGGTCGCTAGCCTCGACATGGATTTCCTCTATGAAACCGGCTGTCCGAAATTGCACATGAAGGGCGTTTGGAAGAAGCCGGAAGTCGCCACGCCGGAAAAAGCCAAGGGCAGCAGCCGCACCAAGACGCTTCGCCAGATGATGGGTCGCCTCAATATCTGCTCCCGTGAATACAAGAGCCGCATTTACGATGGCGAAGTAAAAGGTCTTTCCGTTGTGAAGCCGTTCGTTGGCGTCAACGCCGATGTGCCATCCGACGCCACCGTCATGCGCATCGAGTACAACAAAGATCGCGGCGCGGTGCTGGCAGAAGGTATTAACCCGTGGTTTTCGGATATCGACACCTACCACATGACGGCGTCGGTGATCGACGAAGCTGTTCGCCGCGTAATCAGCGTCGGCGGACGTCTCGACCGCATCGCGATTCTCGATAACTTCTGCTGGCCCGATCCGGTGCAGTCGCCCAAAACGCCGGACGGTGAATACAAGATGGCGCAACTGGTACGCTCCAATAAAGCACTTTATGACTATACCATCGCGTTCGGCACGCCAGCGGTCTCCGGCAAAGACTCCTGCAAAAACGACTCCACACGCGGCGGTAAGAAAATTTCCATTCCGCCGACGCTTCTCATCTCCTCGATCGGTCAGATCGACGATGTGCGTAAAACGGTCACCATGCCGCTCAAAGAAGCGGGCAGTCTGATTTA
>JBBQSL010000210.1:0-3404 GCA_038213895.1 Kiritimatiellales bacterium
TCTTTCAGCTCAGTTCCTTACGGTTCCGGCCTTGTCCTGCACTACGTTTGCTGTCACTGCTTCACGATCATTTCCTTTCAAATGATAAGTTCATGCCCATGCTGGGCACACTAGGGATGGCTCGCCGAGCCGTCCGCACGCCCGCCAAGCCGACTGAGCAGGAGAGCTATTCCACCGGTGCGGCGCACCCGGCGGTCACTCCCTACCCTTTGTCTTTTTACCGAACATTATACGTGATGGGTATAACCACGCGAAACAGCAGATGGTTAACAGCCAAGGCCATGAGTGCAGCTAGAACGTCGTCGATTACAATCCCAACCCCGCCCTTCAGGCTTTGAAGTTGTCGGATGGGTGGCGGTTTAGTAATATCAAACATCCGGTGGAGCACAAAACCGCTCAACACCACCCACGGGGTGAGTGAAAGACCAAGGTAAACAATGGGCAACGTGCAATATTCATCGGCAACAATACAGCTAGGGTCTTTGCCTTTGCCGAGCTGCTTTTCTGCCGCCGCACAAATAGGAACCGCCAGCAGAGTCATCGCGAGGCAGGCCGCAACCTGAAGCGTTAGATATGGAATTTGCGCAAAGGCCAAAGCCAAGGGAACTCCCCATAGCGTCCCAACCGTTCCAGGCATAATGGGGCTAAAACCCGCGCCAAAACCGGTGGCAACATACTGATTCAATTTATTTTTCATTCGCGTTGCAGAGTAACGTAAGTGCCGAAAGCAATGCAACACAGGCGGTATCCGTTCGCAAAATACGCGACCCAGCATTAAACACCTTAAACCCGTGCGTTGCGAACTGTGCCAGCTCGAAAGAAGTCCATCCGCCCTCGGGGCCGACCGCCAAAAGAATTTTTCCAGAGCTTGGAACCTCCAACGTTTGAAAAATACAGTGTGCGCCAGAAGGATCGGCCAACAACCGAGATCCATCCCTTGGGAAAAGTCCATTGAGCTCGTCTTCAAGAAACGGTTTAAGCTCTTTGATGATTCGTACGGCCGGGAGAAGCGTATCCCCAGCCTGTTGAAGTCCTTCAATGAGCTGTGCCGTATAAAAATCTGGTTCAAGCACATGACTATCAAAATAAAACCGCTCCACCTTCTCCGCGTTAGTAAGAATGATCCGTCCAACACCCAAGGCCGCGAGCTGAGACCATAATCGCTTCATCACCTTCGGACGAGGTAGCGCAAGTAACAGATCGACCCTCGGCCGTGCGGGCTGCTGCGCATTGAACTCGCACCGCACAACCACCTCGTTATCGTGGATTTCTTCAACGAATCCACTTCCTTTCGGCCCGTTCAGCAGACCGACACGAACCGTCTGTCCAGGCTCCACCCGCAACACCTGACGAAGATGCCCCGCCCGTTCATCAAAGAGAACAACACGTCCAGCAGGGTTCAGTTCATGGGGATGAATAATAATCAGATTCATTTACGCAGGATTATTACCACATTGCACTTGCTAAGCAGAGCGGCTTTTTCTATGTTCTGTGCCCTTTCTTATTGGCTGGGTAGCTCAGTTGGTCAGAGCAGCGGAATCATAATCCGCGGGTCGGCGGTTCAAGTCCGCCTCCAGCCACCACCTTAACTCGATTAACAAAGTTCAAAAAGCATGACTGAGTTCTTTGAGCGATGCGCCACGAGCAAGGTTTGCGCGAACAAGTAAATCGATGGAAACAGACTTTTCCGCATATTCCATTTTGGCAAAGCGGCTTTGGCTGGTGTGTAACAATTCAGCAGCTTTGGTTTGGGTCAGTTTCCGAGCTTCTCGTTTCTGCCTCTGGCAGATCCTCCGAGGCGAAAACCACTAATTGACCCAGCGCGGCAAAGCCGTCCCGTGACCACATTGTCACATGGAACGTGACTCACAGTGGCAACCAAAGAGAAAAAAGGATCAAAATAATTAAGGACAAAATGATTCTTATTCGTGCAACAAGCGTTCCATCCCTTTATTTTGATTTAAATATCCATGGTTTAGTGCCCATTAGTGAAGATTAGTGGATGGCAATTCCGAAGTTTTAAGGATTGCAGCGTACTAGCCAAGCGAGAGCGCAAATAACTCAAAAATACGAGGGCTGCCGCAGAACTAACCCACACCAGAAAGAAAAACAACAAAACGTGAAAAGCCGTTGTCGGTGGACATTTCTTTCGGTAAACTGCCCGCGTTTTATGGATACTAACATACTGTTATTCTCTGTGTCGTTTTTTCTTGGGATCCCTGCACTTATATTGGCTGGGCTTGTTTTCCGTCCCTTCAGAAAATTCCTGATAGCTCTTATGTGTTTTTCCCTCTGCTATCCGGAACAATTGAGTATTAACTTTATGTCACGCGAGTCCTATCGTATGGCGACCCGCGGATTCGAACTCGGTCTTTTTGATATGTGCACGATTGCCCTATTTTTTATCATGATTCTTCAGCCACACGGGCATCGGTTCCGCTGGTTCCCACCACTCACCATCACCTACGGAATCTACATTGGCGTGGCCATCATTTCGTGGACGCTGGCTCCTGAGCGAATTCCGGTGCCGGCCGATGTGTACAATGCCAACACCGCTGGCGGTATATATGAGTTCTACAACTACTTTGAAACCAGTCTCTATCCACTCTTTGAGCTCAGTAAAATTTTCCGCGCCGGTTTTGCTTATCTGGTCGTGGTCAACTTCCTCCGGGATGAGGAGAGTTTCCGCACGTTGATCGGGGCTTTACTCCTCGTCACCATTTTTATCGCAATGGAAGCCATGATCGACCGCTATATCAGAGGTTATCACCGGGTTTCCGCCACCCTCGGACATCCGAATAGTTTAGGGACTTTCATGAGTATGATGGGCACGCTGATGTTTGGATTGGCGCTTTTCCGAAGCACTTTCCTGTCCAGCGGAACCTTTGCCCTCGCTACGGTAGCTTCGCTGGTGTCCGTACTGCTTACGATCTCGCGTGGTGCACTTTCTGCTTTGGTGCTGGGGATCTGGCTGGATGTCTCCGCGCTCTTCCACCGCTTTCTCAACTTCAAAAATTTTGCTATTCTCTTCCTCGGGTCGTTCGTCGTGGTGGGGCTTTTATTTGTGGCGGCTGACACCATCACCGCCCGATTCCTTGTGCAACAGGATGCCGTGTCCGATATCGAATACCGCGGTCTTTACAACGAAGAAGCTAAATTGATGTCACAAGACCACGCCTTCGGCGTGGGTCTAGGAAACTTTTCGACCTATTCATGGCTCAAATACGGTCGCGCCGTCGGACTCAATGAATACGGAACGCCAGCGCATAATCTCTGGTACCTCACGCTGGGAGAGCTGGGCTTCCCCGGCCTGATCGCCTTCATTATTTTCTGGCTGCGCTTTTACTCTATCGCCCTGCCCTTTCTCTTCCGCCAACGAAATACGCTCATCTATGCTGTCGCCG
>JBBQSL010000211.1:0-3386 GCA_038213895.1 Kiritimatiellales bacterium
AACACTGATCGCTCCCGAACAGATTTTACCTTACTTTATTATGAAGGAAATTCCAGCCGGTCTGGCCGGATTTGTCATGCTGGGAATCATCGGGGCAGGGATGTCCACACTCAGCGCGGTATTAAATGCTACAGCGGCAACGATAACGAATGACTATTATCGCCGCGCCTTCGTGAAAAATAAGAGTGAGCGGCACTATTTGAAAGCCGGATTGTGGTTCACGGTTCTTTCGTCAGTTATTATGATGATGTTTGCTTTACTGATTAATTTCTCTAATTCGACAACGCTCAATGATCTTCAAACCTATACCTACAGTATTTTTGGTGGCGGCCTGCTCGGCTTATTCTTGCTTGGATTGCTAACGAAGTCGGTGAATAGCAAGGCGGCGGCTGTTGCAACAGGTCTCACGGTCGCGGTTTCCTGCATCTGGACATTTCTCGCCACGCCTTATGCTGCGGGAATGTTTCCTGTTATCGCAAAACACACCCCCAATGCCTTTCTGATGGCACTTGGATCAAATTTAATTATTTTCATCGTCGGATTGCTGCTGACGCGTGTTTTTAGGAAAAAACCGACCAATGATCTGACAAATTTAACGATATGGACGACCGACAAGGCTTTTTCCGAAGTTGACTAAAAATCACACGAAATATCAACGGCAAGTTGGGTGAAATAAGGTAAAATGAAAATAAATTCTATTATTGCTTTAACTGTCGCACTAAGCGGAACTCTCTTGGCCATGGGGCCTTCTGTTAGGGTCGCGGAGCGCCCGAAGAGTCCGTTTAAAATTTTATACAACAACGATTTGACCCATATAAGGTCGACGGAGAGTCCCTACCGGAAAGGGGATCAGGAATTCAATATCGAAATGCTGAAAGCCTCTGTTGACGAGACGGTCAAGGCAGGATGCGATGTTCATATGCTTTCCCCGTTGCTGACCTATGTTCCGGCCTGGAAAAGTAAAATCTATCCGATCAAAGAGCACGTCGAATGGCTCAAAAGTAAATATCCGAAAGTAAAAATAGCAGACTATGTAAAGTGCCTTGCGGAAGGTACAGATATTGTTGGCGTATACGTGGAGTACTGTCGCAAGGAAGGGATCGCACCTTTTATTACGGTGAGAGTAAATGACTGGCACGGGCAGGAGTGGGTCGGCTCTGGCGAAAATACAGAGATGGATTGGTTCAATCCGGGCGCATTGGATAAATGGCGGGGAACGCATCCGCAATATCGAATGGCACCCGTGGCCGAGCAGCAAGCGGTGGAATCAACTCTGACCGATAACCGGAAAAATGATCTCCGGCGACCGGGTTTAGCTGAGGTATTGCGGAACCAGCGTGTTATGAACTGGCGGTTTGATCCGGTGAGGGAACGCATGCTCGGATTTATCAAAGAAATATGTGAAGGGTATGACATTGAGGGGTTGGAGCTCGATTTCATGAGACATTACATGCTTTTCGATGACAAACTTCCATCGGCAGAACGTCAGAAAATCGTCATAGATTTTGTACAACGTGTCCGCCAAATGCTGGATGAGACTGCCCGGAACGGACAGTACCGTTGGTTATGCGTCCGGGTGCCAGCCTATCTCAGTTGTCTTGATTCTCTTGGTCTGGATTATCAGGCGATGGCGGGAGCGGGGGTGGATATGTTTAATCTGTCCGCTAATTACTACACGGTTCAGCAGACCGATTTTGAAATCATTAAGAAAATGCTACCGTCAAATAAGGCCGTGTATATTGAAATGACGCAGACAACATCCAAAGATCAGGATGTGATTCGGCGTGGTGATAATTCGGCTTATACATTCCGCTTCACAACGCCTCAGCAGCTCTGGACAACAGCGCATCTCGGATACAATCGCGGAGCCAGCGGTGTGAGCCTGTTTAACTTCCAGTATTACAGAGAATACGGCGACCGGAGACCCGGGTCGTTCCAGAAGCCGCCGTTTGAGGCGATACGGAAACTCGCAGATCCTGACGCGCTTGCGCAGGAATCCATGGATTACTTTATCGGAAATTCGCAAAACAATAATCTACTCGGATATGAGGCGATGATCCCCAGCGTACTCAGTGAAGGCGAAATGGCGGAATTTCTAATGGATATTGCTCCGCCGGAAAAGAAAATCGGCGAGACCTGCCGCCTGCGTCTTCAGTTTAAATATCCGCTGTCCGGGCAGACGTTCGAAGTCAGATTTAACGGTAAACTCCTCAACCCGATTGATGATATTTCCGAACCGTTTGGTGGCTATAACCCGGTACTGACCGGAAATGCAGACACCCTGCGGGCGTGGGAAATTCCTTCGGATTTTATTCTGGACGCTGTGGCTTCGATTGAAGTGACGCAGCTCTCCGGTAAGGTGTCACACCTAAACTTTTTGGATTTAGAAATAAAATGAAGAAACAGAACATATTATTGATAATTTCATTGACCAGTTTTTTTTCTACGTTTGCAGGAGAAAGGCCGGAAGCGCCTTTTCATGTGCTTTACAACAACGATCTTACGCAGATCCGTACATGCAAAAGCCCCTATCATAAATTGGATCAGGAATTTAACATTGAGATGCTCAGAGCATCTGTTGATGAAACCGTAAAGGCAGGATTTGATGCGCATATGCTGGCACCGTTGCTGACGTATGTACCAGCGTGGAAAAGCAAATTATATCCCATTGAAGAACATGTTGAGTGGCTCAAGAGCCGGTTTCCAGATATCAAAATCACAGATTATGTAAAATGCCTGGCTGAAGGGACGGATATCGTCGGCGTGTTTGTTGAGCATTGCCGGACCAACGGAATTGCTCCGTTCATTACCGTCAGAATGAATGACTGGCACACGCTGGAATGGATCGGCGCAGACCCGGATACAAAACTAGACTGGTTCACTCCCCACGGTTTGGATAAATGGCGCTGGATGCATCCTGAATATCGGGTTGCCGATCCGGCGGAATGGAAGGCATTTGAGAAAGGGTTAACCGATGATCGGAAAGCCGATTTACGAAAGCCGAATGTCGCGCAAAAACTCAGAGAGCAGCGGGTAATGGACTGGCGGTTTGAACCAGTCCGGGAGCGGATGTTCGGATTTATTGAAGAAATCTGCCGGGGCTACGATATCGCAGGTCTTGAGCTCGATTTCATGAGGCATATGCAGATTTTTAACCTCGAAAAAACAACAGCTCCCGAGCGTGAAAAGATCATGACAGAATTTTTGACCCGGGTTCGGGCGTTGCTTGATGAAACGGTTTAGCCGGGGCAGTACCGTTACTTATCAATGAGGGTTCCGGCCTATAGTGGTACCTATGATGCCTACGGATTTAATTTGGAGAAGCTGTATCAGACGGGCGTAGATATGCTCACACTGTCCTGCAACTACTACACGGTGCAGCAGAT
>JBBQSL010000212.1:0-3334 GCA_038213895.1 Kiritimatiellales bacterium
ATCGCATCCCCGCGATTCCCCCGGCTCATAATATGATAGATCGCTCCCGGATACTCTATGCGTGGTTTTCTCGGCATGAAAGATCTCTACCCATCTGAGCCGTCCGCGTCAACACAAAAATCAAAGGACTGACCCTTTTTCCTGACCCTTTTTCCCTGACCCTTTTTCCGTTGGATTACACAAGTATCGCCAAACCGTTTTTCAATCTCTGGAAAAAGTTCCTGTTCGATCCGTTCGCAGTCATGACAACCCGGTTCATAGAAAAAATCGATCTGAATCCGTTCTGCGCCATAACACACTCCGAACAGAAGTACCGCAACAACGATCACTTTTCTTAGCCGCGAAAAAGCGCAAAAGTCGCAAAAAATGAATCGGGACATTTTGTTTTTCGAAATCCTGCTCATCCTGGTTTCCGGTCAAAATATTCAGCGCAAAACGGCGCTGAAAGTATAGTCGCGCGATTCCGGAAGCTCTGCCGGACATTCGGTTTGGACGGTAATCACTGCAAGGCCGGGGATGGCGGACTCGACTGGACAGATCTGTACTTCGTATTCAAATCCTTCCCGAATGGTTTTCAGTTCTGCGGTAAATTGATGAGATGAGGATGAGACAGAAACCAATCGAATGGGGTCGTGCAAGTGGTTTACCAACCGGCATACTTTCGGTTCCAAGTCACCGGTTAACGACCATTCAAGCCGGGTCGGTTCAAGCGTGTACACTTCCGGGATATTGGCCTCAACGTAAAGAAGAGCCGGTTGTTTTGGGGTGTCGCTACTTCGTATGGCTATGCTTTTGCGCTGCGGGCCGGTTTTGTCGTGGAAGTCAAACGTCACGGCGACAGAGCCGGTTGCGCCCGGCATGATCTGATTGGTATCTGCAACGGCTTTCAGACAGCCGCAACTGGTTTGAACCGACAGGATGTCAACCGGCTCTGTACTGGTATTGGTGAAATGAAACGCAGTTCGCGCTTCCACCTGCAAGGGATGCACATCCAATTGAATTGATTTTTGCTCCCAGACCAGCTCCGCCTGAACGACAGGAATACAATAGCTTGCCAGCAGAAATATTTTTGCCCACGAATTTGCACGAATGCTCACGGATGACTCCTGTTTCTATTCGTCTATTCACGGTTCAATTTCTTCAACGCTTCGGTGGCGGCGACACGCAGGCGGATATCCGAGGATTTAACGTATTTTTCAAGAAGGGGTTTGTCGGTTTCGTCGCCCGCCATGCCTAGTACTGCCAGCGAAGCGGAACGGAACAAGGCAGAATGTTTTGAAGTGGCAATCTGCCGGGCCTGCTGAACGGCATCCGGATGATTGAATTCTGCTGCGACATGCAGTGCGGAAAGGCGCTCGGCATCGCCAAATGCATCGCTGGAAGCGACTGCCATTGCCTTTTCGGCAACAAATTCTTTGGTTAACTCCGCAGTGTCGGCACTGCGTTTCATGGAAAGCAGTGTCGTTCCGGCAAAGTCACTGCCCGGCTCTAGCGTATCCAGATAAAGCTGGCGGATCACCGGACGCTTCTCTTCCGGAGCGCGCTTATAAACCGTCCCGAGGTGCTGGATGCAGTAATCCCGCCAAGTGTGATTACGCGATTGATCGTAAAATAGGACGACTAGATGATCGCTGTAATTGGCTGGCAATTGCTTTTGATCCTCCAGCTTGAGTAGCACCACATCTCCCACCCCGTTAAAATCAGATTCAGACAGGCCGACATCGTCTGGCTTGCTACGTGCAAACATCAATAGAGCTTGAACCTCCTCGGCGGACAACTCGTGATCAATCGCCTCCACCATTCTACGACGCGGCACATACCCGCCGATATCTTTCCAGCCGAACAGCGGGTACAGATGCATCGACACCAAACTGCGGCTCAATTCCGGCAATTCCGGATTCGGCAACGGAATACGGACAGACGCATCTGTCTTGAAAACAGATTGCGGACCCTTCGACTCCTGCGGATCAACAGCATGAGACGTAGTTGCAATAACCGCCGTCTCAGGAGTCTTCTCCTTCGAATTTTTCACCAATAAAAACGCTACCCATACGGCAAGTATAGCCACGGAAATAAAATAAAATTTTCTCATGAGGGGTCAGTCCTATAATTTAATACTTTTGATTTGTTGAAACTCGTCATAGCCACGCTCGCCTCTTTGCGCAGATTCGATCTTCCGCAGGGATTCAGATAGCGTCGTAGCCGTTCCCATCGTTAGACGTTTTTTAATCCATTCATTCCTAACACAGGTATGTTTCCGAACCAGCCAGGCCAGAGCCACTTTTTCAGGACTCCCCTTGATCTGTTTCGCCACAGACTCTTCCGTCAACTCTAATGTCCTCATCCCCAGACCCACGATTCGCTCCGCCTCCACTTCATCATGCAGTCGAACTTCTTCTCCGCTAAAAGATGCACGTTTTTTCGACTCCAGCGCCCCGTCGAGGTGTTCCAGCATTTCTTTGCGAAATCCACTATCCCCAAAGCACCAGCCCCGGCGAATTTGACTCCACGCCTCATCCACTTTCCAAGGTTCGGAACTGTGTTTCATTTCAAGAACCCGCCGCTCCATCACAGACCGATAGCTGCGCCGCCCAGCAGTCGTGTCCTTAAACCCCGCCGCGCCGAACACATGCTCAACACAAAGCCACTCCGGTCGTTTCTTCATCTGAACCATTCCCGGATAACTGCTCCATGCGTGATCTTCCAGCCGAGTCTTCTCAAAATCAAAACCCCGAACCCGCGCTGGATTCAGATGGATGTAACTCGCAACCGTCGAAAAATAATCCCCAACCCGATCAATCAGCAACGCCTTATAACGCCCCTGGAACAAATGCCCCCACTCCTTATGCCGCACATTAAACCGCTTCGTATAGGTTCCTTGCAGCCATTGCATACCGGCCACCAGATTCGGCTCAGGCGTTTCCACCAACAGGTGATAATGATTCCCCATCAAGCAAAAAGCATGTATCCGCCATCCGCAGCGAACACATGCCTCTCCCAGCGTATCTAAAAATAGTTCGTTGTCCCGTGCATTTCGGAACACGGGTGCCTGACGGTTTCCCCGGCACATCACATGGTACGTTGCTCCTGCAAACTCGATTCTTAGTTTTCTTGCCATACGAGTAATCTACCACCGGCTCCGCATCCGGCCAACCCTATTTTATTAAATTATAGGACTGACCCCTTTCCTTTGACGAGCGAATTACGAAAGAAGTCTCCACCCTCTTTCTACAGGAGTTAAGGGGTATCCACCGTGAGATTTAAAAAACAAAGCCCGGTCAAAAAAACAACTCTCGTCCTCCCCTGGGAGCAATGCTTTGCTAAATCGACGGAA
>JBBQSL010000213.1:0-3330 GCA_038213895.1 Kiritimatiellales bacterium
GGCGAACGGGATAAAAACGATACGGGGATCGGCGCGTGATCCGCAGCTGGCTGAAGAGTGTTTAAAAGGCATGTAGTCCCGCCTTTAGGCGGCTCTGCGGACTGGCCGCCTGACGCGAAGCGAGGCTTGAGGGACGGAGCAGCGGATTTTGACCATATTTTCGCGCATGGCTTGCGCGGCTCCGGCGATAATCTCTGGTGTTTCGCCATGGATGCGGTGTGCGGTGATAAACCCGCCAATCTGCGCCGGCGTCGCTTCGCTGCTCAAAACGGAAACATATAATCGAAAATATATAAAAAGTGTTGACTGCTTTTCAACCGATAAAGGCGCGGGCGGAGCCGGTTTTGAACTTGTTCCATTTTCGCGGGAGCGTATTATACCGCCTCATGAAAACGGTGCAAGAAATTGAAGCGGCGGTTCGGACACTTTCCGATGATGAATACGGTCTTTTCAGGGATTGGCTTTGTTGCTTTGAACAGAAACAAAAGACGTTTCATCTGCATCCGGAGTGGGACGCTGAGTTGCAACGGCGAATCAATAATTTGGAGGCGGGGGTCACGAAGGGTGTTCCGGCGAATCAGGTGATGGCCGAGGCCCGGGCTCAATTGCGCAGATGAGTTTTCCTGTTCAGTTCGATCCTGATGCCCGGCGTGAGTTTCTGGATGCCATTGATTGGTATGATCAAAAAGGGTTGAATCTCGGGTCTGATTTTTTTGATGCGGTTGATTCGGCCTTAAAAGAAATTTCTGCAAGTCCGGAGGCTTTCTGCATCTATTCTTTTTCAACCCATCGTTATCTGCTTGCCCGCTTCCCGTACTGCATTGTTTATTGGAAGACGGATTTTGAAATCTGGGTGATGGCTGTGGCTCATACCAGCCGACGACCCGGTTATTGGAAGGAACGTTTTTAAAAAGAGGAACACTATGTCTATTTCACCGTTTGCCTGTACCAGTCCCGACGATGAAAAAGAGATGCTCGCCGCAATCGGCGCAAAGTCGTTTGACGATCTCTTTTCTCACATTCCAGCCGATTTTCAGTCGGATACGTTCAATCTGCCGGAAGGTCTTTCCGAAATGGAAATGATGCAGCAGATCCGCTCGATCTCGCGGAAAAATGCATCGAATCTGACCAACTTCTGCGGAGCCGGGTTTTATGACCACTTTATTCCCGCCGCCGTCAACTCGCTCACCTCGCGCGGCGAGTTCTTCACCGCCTACACACCGTACCAGCCAGAAGCGGCGCAAGGTACCTTGCAGGCGATGTTTGAATATCAGACCGCCATGGCACGGCTGACCGGTATGGAAGTTTCCAACTCGTCGCTTTATGACGGCGGCACCGCGCTATTCGAAGGACTGATGATGGCGCTGCGTATCACTAAGCGCAACCGTGTGCTGGTGGACGAAGGTGTCAGCCCGATTTATCGCACCATGCTCCGCAGCTACACCCTCAATCTAAAAATCGAATATCGCGAAGTTCCGATGGGTTCGACCGGCTCACCACAGGTACCCAGTGGTGTTGCCGATCGTGCGGCCTTTGCCAAACAACTCGATAACACCGTCGGCGCGGTGATTCTGCAGAACCCGAACTTTTTCGGCTGTCTCGACGATTTGACCGATGTCATTGCGCAGGCGCACAGCGTCGGCGCGATTGCAGTGGTTTCGGCTTATCCGGTTTCTCTTGGTATCGTTAAAACGCCTGGTGAAATGGATGCCGACATTGTGACCGGTGACGGCCAGAGCCTCGGACTGCCGCTTTCGTTCGGCGGCCCGTATCTCGGATTTATCACGGCGAAGAAAAAATATGTGCGCAATCTGCCGGGCCGAATCGTCGGCGCGACGCAGGACGCTCAGGGTCGGCGCGGTTATGTGCTGACGCTGCAAGCCCGCGAGCAGCACATCCGCCGCGAAAAGGCCGCCTCGAACATTTGCAGTAACATGCAGCTTTGCGCGTTGCGCGCCGTCATTTATCTCTCACTGCTCGGCAAGCACGGCTTCGCCGATGTTGCCCGCCAATGCATGGACCGCGCCGGCTATGCCTGGACGCGGCTTAAAGCAATCAAAGGTGTCGAGCCGCTGTTTGATCGTCCGTTCTTCAATGAGTTCGCGCTGAAACTGCCAAAAGATGCGAGCGAGGTTGTCAGCGACTTGATCAGCGAAGGCATTGCCGCGGGCTTCCCCGCCGGGCGCTATTATGAAGGAATGGAAAACGTCCTGCTGGTCGCCTGCACCGAAAAGCGCACCAAAGTAGAAATCGATATCCTCGCCGCCAAGCTGGAGTCGGTTCTTTAGGGGGAGAAGATTTTGACCGCGAATGTACACGAATTGACACGAATTAAGAAAGTAGAATGAGCGTCTCGCTCGTTTTCCCAAGGGTTGAAAATGTAGAATAGGCTTCCAGTCTGTTCATAAACCGAAGATAGAGTATAACAAAATAATTATGGGCAAAATGATGGGGAAAGAGTTTTAACCACGGAGTACACCAAATACACGGGATTTTAACCGCGAGAGAGCGCATAGAACGCATTGAGTTTCAAAAGGTTGAAAAAGTGAATTTACCACAGAGGACACTGAGGCGCAGAAAAGACCGAAGCGGAAGGGGAAAGTACGATGAATATATTCAGTAGCCAAGGCCGTATAAACCGTCTTCAATTTGCAATTTGGATGACGGTAATTTGGATTGCCACCATTTTGATCCTGCAATTTACTGAATCAGTTTTCTGTGCCGGATATTTCAGCGAGGGACTTGCCAGTTTACTCATTATACGTAATTGGACTGGAATAGTTATTGCTTTTGTTTTCTACAGTATAAGCTCTTCCTCTCGAACAGCTTGGCCTTCTGGTTCACGACCAGGATCTGCTCGGTGAATAGTGTGCCACCGCCTGCTTGCGCGGGATCCGCGACGCCAAGCTTGCGGATCTGCCGCTGCACGTTTTTGTTGGCTGGTGCGCTCGCCACCGCCGGCGCGTGAACGTGTGCCGGGTGAGACACGGCCTGCGTCGGCGGCGCAACAATGGGCGCATCGACCATTTGACGGCCAGCCGAGCCGACGTGTTCGGTCCACTGAAGACCATCCCACCACCGGTGTTCATGCCGGCCAAAAGGGTCTGGGTACCAATCCGCTGTCGACTGCTGACTCATGACTGCAGGCTAACAGCGCGGCCACCGCCTCAAGCGGCATCACAGGTGTGAGGCCAGAGATGCCGCGGGCACCGTGTCCACATTACGACCGGCTACGGACGGATCGGGTTGCCCCGCGCTGGCCGTGAAGATACCAGGGAGAACGGAGGCTGTGGCGCGTGCCGAAAACGATCTGGGTGCTATCGGAGTTGG
>JBBQSL010000214.1:0-3308 GCA_038213895.1 Kiritimatiellales bacterium
TTTTCTTCTTCTGTGGCTGCGCCCGGTGGGCGCGGTTCTTCTGTAGCCGCGTTCCCTGAGCGCGGACCGAGGTCACGGACCTCGGCTACAACAAATTTCGGAAAGCCCTTTTCGACCTCGTTGCATCCGGCAACAGGGAACGCGGTCGCGGTTTTATTCAGCTTCGGCGATTCCATCAGATGCAACGCGGAAAGTTCGCTACCGAGCTGGACCAGTGCGGCGAAGAGTTTTTTGTCAGAGGTGAGCGGGATGCGCGGAAAGTCGATTTTTAGGAAGTCGGCGTAGCGCATTCGGTAGGTCGGCGAATGGAGAACCGCATAGATGTAATTGAAGATTTTTTCCGGTGTCTGCCGTCCGACTTTCTTCTCAATTTCCTTTAGGAACGCCGACGCGAAATTGGGTCGGCGTACCGCGTATTCCGCTGGCGGCTCAAACAGCATCATCGTTGCGAGATGCGCTACGCCGGATTTTCCCTTCGGTGCTGACTGATCCGGATAGAGATAGAGCGGGAACACATTCACACCACCACGCCGGAAATAATTTGCATCCATTACGAATTTAGATACGCCAATCAAAGACCACAAGGGATCATTAACCGCGATGCCCTGCCGCCCCAGTCCCAGACAAAGATTCGTTCTTCCCGCGACATGGTCTTTAAACTCACGGCGGGGATAATCCATCGCAATTTCGTCAAATATACAGTAGCGATTATCAAAAGGTCTATAGCAACACCCGAGTACTTTTGATTCGATATTCTTTTCTTTAAGAGCAGCCAGCCGAGCCTCTTTCAGCTTCCAATCCCGATTATCAGTCAATCCATAGCGCCGCTGTATTTCTTCATCACCAATCCGTTCATTACATAAATCGCGAAGCCTTGCCCTCAGCGGCTGCTCATCAAAATCAACGGCGAAGTCATCGCGGTGACTCTGAAAGCCCAGCACATTAACCGGCATGGCCTCGGTGATTTTCCAGCCGAGCTCATATTCAGCGCGAAGATCGGCATCCTGCGGGATGAAAAGGTGAAACGAGTTGTCGGGCTTGATTTTCCGCCACTTGGTTTTCTTGAGATCGGTCTTTTCCAGTACGGTGTATTTTTCTTCCCGGTCGCCCCATAGATCGGCGTAATGAACCTGACATTTACGGCTGGAGTCAGGTTGTTTAACGAAGATGCCGATGCAGACGCCCTGTTGAATGTCGAAAACGTTTTCGTCTTTGCCGCCGTCCGGCGCGGTCTCTTTTTTCTTGGAACTGCCATGTAGGTTGAGGATGTAGATGTCATTAAAGCTCTGCATCAGCGACCAGCGCATGCCACGGAAGGTCGGGTTGTCGAGATAGCCGTTGTTCGAGATGAAGGCCAGCACGCCGCTTCCGCTCTGGTCGAGCCGCCATTGCGCAAAGCGGATGAATTTGACGTAGTCGTCTTGCAGCCACTTCGAGTTGCGTTCGCCCAGCGGCTCGCCCGCCACAAATTTATAGTCGTTGATCAGATCAGAAATCCACGGGCCGTTGTTTTCGGAGTGGCCGGAATACGGCGGGTTGCCGCAGATGACCATGATGGGCAGGTCGCGTTTGACTTCGTTGGCGGCTTCGGTTTCTTCGGCGATCCAACGGGCGAAAAGCGGAAGTCCGCTCATTTCGTGCATGTCTTCGAGCGTGTTGGTAAGGAAGATGCCAAGGCGGTCGCCCTCTTCCATTTCATATTTCCACCCCTTTTCTTCGAGTTCGAGCAGGTCGCGTCCAGCGAGTTGCAACGCCAACTTGAAGTGGGCAATGGCGTACGGCGCCATCATCAACTCAAAACCGAACAGGCGTGGAAGCAGTGAGTTTTTGACGTAGCCGGGCCACATGCCCGCGTCGTTGTGCTCCATAAACTGACTGCGAATGAGGGCGATGATGTCGTAGAGGAAAGTCCCAGTTCCGCAGGCGGGGTCGAGAATGAGGACACGGTGGTATTCATCTGTTCGGCTCATCATACCACGCGCAGTTCGCTTCTCCGGTTTGTAATTTGGAATTTTGACTTTCGAGGCATCCGCCAATCCTTCGGGGCATTTGAATTTGGTTTTGAGGAGGTGATCGACCGAGCGGACGATGTAGGAGACGACCGGATCGGGCGTGTAATAGACGCCGCGCTTTTCGCGCAGGGTCGGGTCGTATTCCGCCAGAAAGGTTTCGTAGAAGTGGAACACCGGATCTCGGGTTTTCTTAGATACGCCGAAATCTTTGAGAACCCTCGGCATGTCGGTGTGTGCTAGCACGGCAACGAGGTCGTCCACAAACGGCGCAAAGGGTTCGTCGTCCAGTGCCGGGCCGGTGATCTGATAAAAAAAGTTACGCAAAAACGGGTTGGATTTGGGAATTAGCGCCTGCGCCTCCTGCCGAGTGAAGGTTTCGGGAGTAGGGTCGAGCACGCGGGCGGAGAATAGGCCATAGGCGATGGTTTGCGCGAACATGTCGGCAAAATCACCGGTGCGCTCGGGTCGTGCCAGATCGTGCATCAGCGTCTGGGCAAAGGCCGCGCGCCAGTCTTTGAGCATTTCCGAGGCGTTGTTTTGCTCGAAGGCTTTCACAATGCTGTCGCGCAGCATCAGCGCGAGGTTAGCCATGCGGGTTGCCAGCTCTTTCGGGCGACGGATGGTTTGCGGTTTGTGCTGAATAAAGGCCTGCAGCAGGGCTTCGACTTCCGCCGCACCGTGCAAATCGATCCGGACTTTGTCGCCAACGAGATTGCCAGCGCGGGCAGACTGCCGCAACTCACCGTTCACGTACCAACGGAATTCGAGATAGTCGGTTAGAATCAGGTTTTCCAAGGCTTGGAAATAGCGTTTGAGCTGTTCGCTTTTGGCGGCCTCGTTCAGTGAAATTCCGATGTCTTTGGCTTCGATATAGCCTAACGTCAGATTGCGTCTGGAAATTAGATAGTCCGGCGCGCCGCATTCAATCCGTTTCGGTTCATTGACCGCCGCGATTCCTTTATCGAGTCCTTCGACTAGCCCTTGAAGCGCCGGACGGTAAGTATGTTCCGTCGCGACACCCAGGGAAGCCTTCTTTTCAATCTCGTTCAGGTAATTCAGCATCAAATCGGTCATATTTCACTCCGGCATTTTCAAAACCTTGGGAAGTTTCTACCGGATTTGTCCAAGGGTTAGAAGCGGGAAGACCGGAGAACCGCTGGTGTACCAATTCTTCTGTAATTTCAAATTACCCTACTGGGGATACCCCCGGAGGGACTTTCAACCTGTCCGTTGAACAGGCAGGTTGAAAGGGGCGCGTCCGTTTAGTACTTCTTAATGAACGACTAAAAAGAAGGG
>JBBQSL010000215.1:0-3271 GCA_038213895.1 Kiritimatiellales bacterium
AACTGATTGCCAAGCCAAAGACCGCCGAACACCAGCGGAACAAAAATCAAAGATCCAAGTCCAATGCGTATTTTCAGTTTGTAAATGCAAAAAACCGAACAGCGCTGCTAGGCCGATATAAAATATAGAAGCGGTCGCTACAGCACCACCCTGACGGGCTTCAAGAACCACCTGTTCGGAACCCTCGACGTGAACGGCACCGGTTGGCGGGACAAACGTACTGGCGGTAATATCAAGAAAAACGATAATGACGTAGATCAGCGTAAACAAAATGAAGAATAGGAACATGTAATAGGCTGGCGGGCTGAGAAAGGTTTTGCAGATCTGGCCAATTGAGCGACCTTTGTTACGGATACTGGCCACCATAATCGACCATAAAACCGATACGCCAAAGCAAACAACAGGCACCCTACAAAAAACACAGTCAGAATCATAAATCCTCTTTATTTTAAGCGTAGAAAAATACTTAGCCTCACCAAAAATGACAAATCATAGTTATCGCAATTTATTCATCCATCAAACTGACGAGGTGGTCGTGCTCACCCTTTTTCACCTTAAACTGATTCGCGTATTTTTTAAGCAATGACCCGAATGTTTTACAGTCGTAATTTGCTTCATCAAAGGTCGGGTCCAAGCGTTTGACCATATGGCGAACACTCGAACTCAGGGCCCACTCATCTCCCGATTTCGCCTCAATATGTTTAATGGCCCGAGTAATCAGTTCAACCGCATTCTTTACGACGACTTCACTGCCCTCCGACTCCTCAGAAACCGCCGCACCTTCAACCATCAACGACTCATAATATTTAAATTCGGAACAGCTGTTAGCCCAATGCTGATTTGTGCTTCCTCGACAGCCCACGCCAATCAGCTCTTTGCCAGCTGTTTTAATTTTCTGGGCGAGAGGAATAAAATCACTGTCCCCGCCGATCACAACAACTGACGATAAATAAGGAAACCGCAGGACATCGTCCAGTGCATCCAGCGACAACTTAATATCCGCGCCATTTTTGGCTGAAGCGCCGGGCGGGAAAATCTGGACCAGTTCAACCGCAGTTTTAAGCAAAGCCTGACGATATTTTGAAAACCACTGCCAATTGCAATAGGCCTTATTGATAGCGATATTCCCGTAGGTTGCGGCAAAATCATAGACGGCCTGCACATCCACCAACACAGGTTGCGGCGCCCCGCGCAGCTGTTTGCTATACGTCCCCCGCCCGTTCTTGGCATCGAACAAGCTCGCATGAATATTTTCGAAATCCCAGTACACCGCCACGGCATCTTTTGACATATATCCCCTCCCGTTCTCATTTTATCGCCTTAGACACAACAGATTCCTACAGGATTCCTGCACCCTCTGGAATCTTTTCTTCCAAACATCGGAAAGCGCAGGCTTGTCGACAAGGACAGAAATTGGAAAGATGCACGTTATGTTGAGCCGTCTGAATATTCGTAATCTTGCGCTGGTTGACAATCTGACCGTCTCCTTTGAAGGCGGCCTCAATGTCATCACCGGCGAAACAGGTGCAGGTAAGTCCCTCCTGATCGGCGCACTGCGCCTGTTGCTCGGCGAGCGGGCCGATAAAAGTATGATTCGTACCGGCGAAACAACGTGCGCCATCGAAGCCGTTTTTGAACTGGCAGAACCATCCGATATCAACACAGCTCTTGAAGTCGTTAGTCTGCCGCCCTGCGAAGATGGACTGCTAATCATCCGCCGAACCATCACCGAAAGCGGTTCTAAAAATCTGGTTAACGATTCGCCGGTCACCCTGCCAGTTCTCAAGTCGCTAGGCAACGTGCTCGTGGATATGCACGGCCCGTACGACCACCAATCCCTGCTCCATACCGATGCGCAACTCGATATCCTCGATGCCTTCGGTCATCTCGCCGACGAGCGCTCAGTCTATCAGGAAAAATACAAAATTTTCCAAACGCTGGAAAAACGGATGAAGGCGCTTTCCCATCTCGATGACTCCGGCCTCGCCGAGCAAATTGAGTTACTAGCGTGGCGCATCAAGGAAATCGAAGAGGCAAAAATATCCGCAGAAGACGAAACGGCGGTTCAGCAAGAACACGAACAGATCGCCAATGCGCAAAATATTCTCGAACTGGCGCAAACAGCAGCGGGTGGACTGACCGAGGCCGAATATTCCGCTGCCGACAGCCTGTCCGCCGCGCGCAAAGCCTGCATACAGTTGACAAAATACATACCGGAAGCCGAAACCTGGGCCGCAGAAATCGAAGGCGCAGCGCGCACCGCGCAGGAAATTTCCGCCACCATTCAAAGCGCGGTCGAAGAAATTAACGCTGGGCCTGAACGGCTGCAATTCCTCGATGAACGGCTCGCACTCTATCGCAGCTTTAAGCGCAAACACGCCCCGTCCGTTCCCGAAATCCTCGAAAAACTTATCGAGTGGACAACCCGTCTCAAAGATCTCCAATCGCGTGACGGACAGCGCGCCACGGTCGAAACGGACCGCGCCGCCGCGCTGGCTGAAACCGAAAAAGCCGGACGAGTCCTGCGTAAAAAGCGGCAAAAAGTCGCAGGCGAACTGGCGGACGCTATCACCGCCGAACTACGTGACCTCGGCTTCGAACACGGCCTGTTTGAAGTTCAGCTACTTGACCTGGACGATCCGTGCGCCTCCGGCATCGATGAAATTGAATTTGGTTTTGCCCCGAATGCGGGCGAATCCATGCGGCCATTACGGGCAATTGCCTCGAGCGGTGAAATTTCGCGCGTCATGCTGTCCGTCAAAGCAGTACTAGCACGACACGACCGGATTCCCCTGCTCGTTTTTGACGAAATCGATGCCAACGTCGGCGGCGAAATTGCCAACGCCGTCGGCGACAAACTGGCGCAGGTCGGGCGGACGCATCAAGTCATCGCCATCACCCACTTGCCACAAGTCGCCGTTTGCGGGGGTACGCACTTTGCTGTCGCCAAGCGAGTACAAGATGGCCGCACCTTCACTGAAATTGTCCCGCTAACTGGTAGCGATCGCACCGAAGAAATTGCCCGCATGCTCGGCGGCAAAGATTTAACCAAAGTCACACTCCAGCACGCAGCTGAGCTTCTGCAAAACAAAAGTTTGCTGTAAAGAAAAACTCCTTTTGGATTTGTAGAAATTGCTTGCATCTAAAAGAGTTCCAGAAAGAAATGAAAACGATCCATTCGCCACCATATTATTACTGTAACAAGAGACTACAAATTTTAGTCTGTCGACATCTCCGAGAAAATAGTCATCTGCCCCATCCGCATTGACAT
>JBBQSL010000216.1:0-3251 GCA_038213895.1 Kiritimatiellales bacterium
ATACTTAGTGATTTAAGGCGACAAAAAAACGTGTCCGAAACTTTTTTTTCAGATACGGAGTTCTTTTGGGTCAATCGCCTTTCAGGGAAAGGGGTTACGGAGCGTCAAACAACCCGAAAAATATATAATTCGGAATCGCCGCCTTTATTTTCCCCTTTTCGCCCTTCCCGCTCAACTCATTCTTTTTCCGTTTTTTGTAACGCGTTATTTGATTGAATTGTGTTCCACAGAGTTTTATCAATTTCCGCCAGCCACCGGAGAATTTCTGTATTCGCCACCAAATGTTCACGCATCCGGACAAACGCCCGCACGACAAACACACTATCGCCACCGTTTCCGGACTGTTCAGTACCGTCGCCGCCATCATCGCGCCATTTTTTTTGATTTAAATATTCAGGGTTTAGTGCCCATTATAGCAAATCTCTGGGTATCAAAGATCATTCCAACAACGACCTGCGGGCAATCGGTGCGCTTCTGTTTATTTTTACCATAACGGGCCATTGGGTTTGCTTCGCAGGCTCCTTCAAAATGGGTATTCGTCAGATCGTAAAGTAAGACCGTTCGATCCAGATTAAAAAGGGTCTTTTGGCGTTGGCTCACATGCGCCTCAATGGCGGCTTGACTCTACGACTCTGAAAAACCCAACGTACGCAATAACTCCGTCAACCCCAACGTATTCCACGCATGCCATCCCGCTAAAACCGGCCCCAACAAGGAATTTAGATTCCGAAAAATGCGAAACCGAGCGCGCGAAGAGCCTTTTCACGGTCTCCGTCTTTGACGGCGAACATCATGCTGATTTCAGACGCGCCCTGATTGATCATTTCCAGATTCACTCCGGCGGCGGACATGGCCTGTGTGGCTTTGGCAGCCATGCCCGGCGTATAGTGCATCCCCTCGCCTACCACCATGATTAAAGCCAGGCCGTGTTCGGCCAGTACGGCATCGGGCTTGAGTTCGGTTTTAATGCGAGCGACAACCTTTTCCTCTTTGGCTGGAGGCAGATTGACCGACGATAGAATCACCGAAATATTATCAATTCCTGACGGCGTATGTTCGAACGAAATGCGCTCATCTTCTAGAATCTGAAGCAAACGGCGACCAAACCCGATTTCGCGATTCATCATATATTTATCAATGTAGATGGCGCAAAAGCCGGGAGCGCTGGAAATGCCAACGACTGTCTGTTCGCTGGGCGCACGTTTCGGAACAACCATGGTGCCGGGAGCTGCCGGGTTATTGGTGTTTTTGATACAAATCGGAATATTGGCCTGCACAGCCGGAATAATCGCTTCGTCATGGAACACGCCGAAACCGGCATAAGACAATTCCCTCATCTCGCGATAGGTCATGCAATCAATGGCTGGCGGATTGTCAATAATGCGCGGATCCATCGAACAAACGGAATCAACGTCGGTGAAATTTTCATAGACATCAGCTTTAACCGCTGCCGCGAGAATCGCGCCGGTAATATCCGACCCGCCGCGAGGGAAAGTCGCCACGTCGCCGCCTTTGGTGACGCCAAAAAAGCCAGGGAAAATCACAATTTCATTAATATTTTTTAGTGTAGCTAGCTTAGAATAAGACTCGTCAAGCACCTGCGCATTGCCGAAATCATCACTCAGCAACATACCCGCGTCGCCAGGGTTTACATATTTTGCGGGGAATCCAGCCTTGGTAAACGCCTCGGCGATCACACGAGCGGCGCAATCTTCGCCAGCGGCTTTCATGGCATCCATAAACTGGGCATCGTTTTTACCGCGTTTAGTAATACGTCCGCGCAGATCAGCTTCGATAGTTTTAACCACGGCTTCCGCGAGCTTCAGGTCGCGCTGGATTTCGGCATAGCGATCCACAACAGCCTTTAAGTCGGAATCAAAGTTTTTACCAGCGATCACGGTGTTCGCCAGCGTGATCAGCATGTCCGTCACCTTCGTGTCCGTTTTACTACGTTTACCCGGTGCAGAAACCACCACGATGCGGCGGTCGGCATCAGCCGTGATAATTTTAATGATCTTAGAAATCTGTTCTGCGTTCGCGACGGATGTTCCGCCGAATTTTACTACTTTCATTTCTCAATCCTTATTTCAACCGCGAATGGACGCGAATAAACGCTAATGATCCGTTAAAACAACCCGTTTCCGTTCGCGGTTCAACTAACCCTCAAAATCCTCAATCGCCATGCGGACAGGTTTTCCATCCACCACATCCAACGCTTCGATTTCATTCATCGCCGCGATAAAGTTTTTCTCCGGTGCCTTGTGGGTCAAAAAGACCACCGGCACCTGTTCGCCCGCATTCTGCTCTTTCTGCATGATTGACGCGATGCTGATCTTGTTTTTGCCAAGTACGTGCGCGACCTGCGCAATCACGTCCGGCTGATCTTTCAGCGACATCCGCAGATAACAGCGAATCGAAATGTTCTTCGCGTCGCACACCGCCAGCGTCTTATGCTTGAGCAACCAGCTACTGCAATCGCCCTTGCCCACCGCCGCTTCCATAATGTCGCCGATCACCGCGCTGGCCGTCGGTAAACGACCCGCGCCGCGCCCGTAATAAAGCGTGCTGCCAACGACATCGCCTTCGATAAAAACCGCGTTGTATGCGTCATGAACCGAGGCCAGCAGATGTTTTTTCGGCACGAAAGAAGGCTCCACGCGCATTTCGACTTCGCCGTTGACCTGACGGATAACAGCCAGCAGTTTAATGCGGTAGCCCAGCTCACCGGCATATTCGATTTCGCGGTGCGACAGCCCGCGGATGCCTTCAATCGTGAACGCATCCATCGAAACCGGCGCACCGTAGGCCAGTGAAGCCAGCACAACCGCTTTGTGCGCGGTATCAATTCCGTCGATATCCAGATCCGGCGGGGTTTCGGCGTAACCCAGCTTCTGGGCGTCGGCCAGCACCACGTCAAAATCCAGTCCTTCGCGCTCCATACGAGTCAGGATATAATTGCAGGTTCCGTTTAGAATTCCGTACATGCTTTTAATCTGATTACCGACCAACCCATCGCGCAGGGCGCGTAGCACGGGGATACCGCCACCGACACTGGCTTCAAAATAAAGCCCTGCCCCGCTCTTCGCAGCAGCTTCAAACAGCTCGCGACCCGCTTCAGCCAACAGCGCTTTATTGGCGGTGACCACGGATTTACTGTTTTTCAGCGCACGCAGTACAAAATCCTTGGCGACCTTGATGCCGCCGATCAGCTCGACGATGACATCGATTTCTGGGTCATTAATCACGGAAAG
>JBBQSL010000217.1:0-3165 GCA_038213895.1 Kiritimatiellales bacterium
TGGGGATTATTATGTCGGAAAATATCTACCGCCGCATTGCCTCGGCGACCGACGATGAGAAACGCGAGAAGGGTCACTTCGGGATCGTTTACGAAGGCGCAACAGAAGTTGGCGGGGCGATTATTACTGCAGTCTCCAATACCATTGTGTCGTTTATCCCGGTTTTCTTTCTCACCGGTCAGGAAGGCAAACTGTTCGGGCCTCTGGCGTTCACAAAAACCTTTGCCATCGGCTCTTCCGTTGTGCTTGCAGTCACCGTAGTTCCCTTTCTGTGTTATCTGCTTTTCCGCCCAGTCAAGTGGCGCCGGCAGATTACCGTCGCATTGGCCGCCAGCATCGGGGTGCTGGCGACGCTCACCATGCATGCGGCGTTTGTGTGGGGACTGTCCAAAGGACACGGGGAAGGCTGGCTGATATCGATGGCCGTTGGTGTAGGTGTTGCATTGTGTGTTATCCAGATGACCCGTGAACGGTTTATGCCGCTAGAAGAAAACCGTGTTTCTCGTCTGATTGCCAAAGGATATGGTGCGATGCTTGGCTGGATTCTCGGACACAAAAAAACATTTCTTGTCGCTCCGCTGCTTATTCTGTTTATTGGTCTGAGCATCTGGCTAGGTATAGGCCGTTATCCCGGCCTCGGCCGTGAATTTATGCCGCCGCTGGACGAGGGTTCGTTCTTGTATATGCCCTCGCTGCTGCCGCAAGGCTCGCTTTCACAGGCCGTGCAGGTCAACAGCATGCAGGACAGAGCCATCGCCAGTGTTCCTGAAGTCGAATCGGTTGTGGGTAAAATCGGCCGTGCCGAGTCGGCGCTCGACCCCGCACCTATCGGTATGATGGAGAGCATCATCATCCTTAAGCCGGAAGATCAGTGGCGCATGAATAAGGTCGAGCGGTTCTTCTCCGGCTGGCCCGGTTTCATCCGGAAGCCGCTCTCCTGGATATGGCCCGAAGAACGCCGCATCACCAAGAATGAGATCCTCACGGAGCTTCAGGAGAAGACGGCGATTCCCGGTGTACTGCCTACATTCCTGCAACCCATCCAGACCCGGCTGATTATGCTCCAGACCGGTTTCCGCGCGATGATGGGTGTCAAAATTTTTGGAAGCGATCTCCGTGAAATTGAACGCATCGGCCTCCGGATTGAGCAACTTCTTCATGCCGTGCCGGGCGCGACCGACATCGTCGCCGACCGCATTGTCGGCAAGCCCTACATTCAGATCGAGATCGACCGCGACCGGATCGGTCGCTACGGCGTCAACATCCGCGATGTTCAGGACGTCATTGAAATGGCCTTGGGCGGGATGAATCTGATGGACTCGGTCGAAGGCCGCGAACGCTATCCTATCCGCATTCGCCTGGCTCGTGACTTCCGGGAGGATTCTGAAGCGATCCAGCGGATCAGCGTGCCCACTTCCTCGGGCGCACAGGTTCCGCTGACCCAGCTGGCCACTATTACGACCGTTCTTGGGCCGCAGGAAATCAAAGGCGAGCGGGGACTTCTGGTTGGCTACGTCACCATGAACACCCGCGACCGCGACGAGGTCTCGGTCGTAAACGCTGCTGAAGCTTTGCTTCAGCAGGCGGTCAAGGACGGACGGCTGAAAATTCCTGCCGGCTATTATTGGGAGTGGTCGGGGCAGTTTGAGAATCAGGTTCGCGCCACCGCCCGCATGAGGATACTTATTCCGGTTACACTATTTATCATGTTTGTGATGCTTTACCTGGGGTTCAAGCGCTGGTGGATTGCTCCGGTGATTTTCTTCGGCGTACTGGTTTCGGCCAGCGGCGGCTTCATCATGCTCGCCCTGTGGGGTGTAAACCTTTCGGTCGCCGTATGGGTTGGGTTTCTGGTTCTTTTCGGCGTCGTTGACGACGACGGGGTGATCATCGCCACCTATCTGGAAGGGGTTTTTAAGAATCGTGAGTTTTCGTCTATTGCCGAGATCCGCGCCGCAACCCTTGAGGCCGGTTTGAAGCGTATCCGTCCCTGTCTGATGACCACCGCTACGACGGTTTTTGGCCTCATGCCCATCTTCTGGGCCACTGGGCGTGGAGCGGACGTGATGAAGCCCATGGCGATCCCGTCGGTCGGTGGGATGTCGGTGAGCCTGATCACGCTGTTCATCGTTCCGTGCGTTTTTTGCGCCGTCGAGGAATGGAAGTGGAAGCGGGCGCAGCGTCTCTCAGACGCGACCGTTTCCTGTATGTCCGGAATATCAACTGGATCACAATAAATATTTCCGCTCCGTCATATTTGTAACAGTCACGGTTTTGCTTTAGAAAATGCAGAACAATCTTACTACGATGCTACGTCGGTTTTGAAGATCCTGATGTAGGCTGTATCATTCTCGTCGGGCGCGATATCAGCGACTGTGTGTTTGACGCCAAGAAAGCCATCACCATCTGTTTAGGACTTTTGGATTTCTCTTTTAATTTTTATCCCCTATATTCCTTTGCGCGTTCCGCCCCGGTAGCTCAACTGGATAGAGCATCAGATTTCGAATCTGAGGGTTACAGGTTCAAATCCTGTCCGGGGCACCAGTGAAAAATGCATATTTACCCTTTTTTATTGGGTGCCGGGTAATTTAGGGGCAAATTTTCCGTCCCAAATCCAGTAGATTTCTGAAGTAAAAGAGGGCGTTGCGGAAGGATTTAACTCTCAGCACCCCTGAGGACATGCCCCAAAATTTCGGCGCGCCTCCATGCTGTGGGAAAACGGCCATTTCTTCGCCGGTTAAATCGGTTCCGACCCTTTAGCCCGACTTCCGCACAAAGTCTTTAGGTAAAAATTTTACGTTTTTTACAAAATTATCATAAATCGTTATCCATTAACTAATTGTGATTTTTTTTATTTATCAAAATTGAAAATTGTTGTAAGTCGTTGGTATTCGTCATTTTTCGCTCTTTGTAGTGCCCATAGATTTAAAATAAGGCTTGCTTTGACCGAAGGGTGCCAAGAATGGGCGGACAGAATCGTCCGCAAGGTGGAACAGGATGGAGGCTGGACACGATATGCACGGAAAATAAGGGCAGGTGTCCTGCAAAGGGTGGATGTCCTCCCGTTGAAGTTTCATCGGTTATAGCTCCTTCCCGACATATTGCAAGATGCTTTCGAGTACAACGTTTTCTTTGCGGAACTCTTCGAATAGCGCGTGATATTCC
>JBBQSL010000218.1:0-3001 GCA_038213895.1 Kiritimatiellales bacterium
GGGTGAAGACCTCCCCGTGGTTGGCAACTCGCTCTTTTGATTTAATCTGAATCATGCGGTCTGTCCGGTTCGAGTTCGAACCTGAAGCCGCACAAAAAAGAGCGCGACTCCAAGCTCATATCTCAACCGAGGGACTGGCAAGCCCCACACCGAAATACAAGACTAGGAGCCGCGCCCACATGGGGCGCGTCTCCTTACATCTCGCTTCGGTGTTGAAAATTTTGCCGGGTTTCGGTTGAAGCAAACTGCGCGTTAACGCATTAAATTTTTTTGTTATTGGTTATTCAATATTCGTTATTGGTTATTCAATATTCGTTATTGGTTCCTGTTTGGGTCTATGGTCAAAAGTCTATGGTTTGGTTTTACCGGGTTTTGTTTCGTACTCAGCGGGTTCTTCCGCAACGCACAAGGATTTGCGTTCGGACAGCAGTTTCGGCCCGAAATTGACTACCTTGCGTTTCGATTTTTTCTGATTTTCGCGAAGCACCTCGCAAATGCGGTGGATGTCGTTGCCGTACTTGGCAGCGTGCTCTTTCCGGTAACGCCGGATTTCCACAACAATCGGATCGGCAAACATTGTTCATCCCTCCAATTAAAAGTTCTGGCATTATTGCATTACGGGGTTAAAAATAGTCCTGATTTCCAAGTTTAGAAAGAATTTTCGACGGAGAAAATGGTGGAAAGTTTACGTGAAAAAGCTCTCCGGACTAGCAAAGTCGCCCTGCCAAAAAAAGGTGCGGTCACCGCCCGCACCCACAGAACTCTGTAGCCGCGCACGGCGGGCGTGGATTCTAATCATACCCATTGAAAATATTTATCGGTAAAAGTCACCTTGATCGTCGAGCCTTTACCTCGCTTCTTCCTTGGCGTCGTCGCGTCTTTGCGGTCAAAAATGATCCAGTCTATAGATTTTTTTAGAATGGTTCGCGGATGAACTGCCGTACCTGTTTTTGTTTCCATCAAGAGGTAACGACCATTCCACGGCAGGCGAATGCCTATCAGTCACGTATCGTAACGCTTCCGAGAAGCTCCTTTGACGGTGTCAAAACGGCCACGAATGGGCTGCCAGTACAAATGACATTAAACGTGGCACGTGGGCACCGTTGGAGTGCAAAGTCGTTTTAACTTTCCCCCATCAATGGCTGGCGGGAGACCCGGAAAACAGTTATACATTCGGCCAGTTTATGAAAACATCTAGGAGTTGATTATGGTTAAAATTCTTTGCATTGGTGCAGGTTATGTCGGCGGGCCAACGATGGCGATGATCGCCAAGAAGAACCCGAAGGTCAAAGTGACCGTGGTGGATATCAATCCGAAGCGGATCGACGCTTGGAATTCCGATAGTCTGCCTATCTATGAACCGGGGCTCGACGAAGTGGTTAAGGCGTGCCGTGGCAAAAATCTCTTTTTCTCCACCAACGTGGATAAAGGCATCAAAGAAGCCGACATTATTTTCGTCAGCGTGAACACGCCGACCAAGACCTTCGGCCACGGTGCAGGCTGCGCCGCTGACCTGCAATATTGGGAAAAATGTGCGCGACGCATTCTGGATCTTTCCACTACGAACAAGATTGTCGTCGAAAAAAGCACCCTGCCCGTCCGTACCGCCGCCGCGATGGAGCGTATTCTCGACAGCGGAAAAAATGGCGTTCACTTCGATGTGCTTTCCAATCCGGAGTTTCTGGCGGAAGGTACGGCCATTGCCGACTTGGAGAATCCAGACCGTATTCTGATCGGCGGACATCCGACAGCCAGAGGCAAAAAAGCCGTCAAGGCGCTGGTGGATGTGTATGCCGCATGGGTTCCGAAGGAAAAAATCCTGACGACTAATCTCTGGTCGAGCGAACTTTCCAAACTGACGGCTAATGCGTTCCTCGCCCAGCGCGTCAGCTCCATCAACAGTATTTCCGCGCTATGCGAAGCGACCGATGCCGATGTCGGCGAAGTAGCTCGGGCAATCGGTATGGACAGCCGTATCGGCTCGAAATTCCTAAAGGCCAGCGTCGGCTTCGGCGGCTCATGCTTTAAGAAAGATATTCTGAACCTCGTTTACCTCTGCGAAAGCTACGGCCTGCACGAAGTGGCCGAATACTGGCGGCAGGTGGTCAAGATGAACGAATATCAGGAGCGCCGCTTTGTGGCCCGTATGCTCAAGGAAATGTTTAACACGATCGCTGGCAAGCGCATCGCGCTCTTCGGCTTCGCGTTCAAGGCCGACACCGGCGATACGCGTGAAAGTCCAGCCATCCTGATCGCCCGCGAACTGATCGCCGAAAATGCCGAAGTGGTCATTACCGACCCACAGGCTATCGAACACGCCAAAACCGATTTGGCCGATGTCATTGACCGCGTCAAGTTTGAGTCCGATCCGTACAAGGCGGCCAAAGGCGCGCATGCCGTCGCTTTGCTGACGGAATGGAAGGAATACAAGACGCTCGACTACCAAAGGATTTTCGACAGCATGGTTCAGCCGGCATTCCTGTTCGACGGACGCAATCATCTCAACCATAAAGTGCTGTATAAGATCGGCTTCAACGTCTATTCCATTGGCAAAGCCGCTTTGAAGCACATTTAGAACCCACCCCGTCCGTCGCGCTGCTCCGTCCACCCTCCCGTGGAGGAGATTTTTTAACAATTCCCTCCTCCGGAGGGGTGCCTGTAATACGAAATTAATTGAGCAGGAAAGATACCTGCGATACGTACCGCAGGCTTCCAACCTACTTCTGGTAGACACGTCCTACACCTCCCCGCAATTCACGCGCCCTCGAATACGAGAGGCACGTCCTACACCTCCGCTCAATTCACGCGCCCCCGTACGAGAGGCGCAGGGGACAGAGGTCAGAGAACGGAGGACGGAGGTCAGTGTGTCCGATCCTGATATAGGTTGTCACTTTGGAAAGGGAAAGATTCAAAGTGAATACGTTGATACAGTATAGTGTTGCCTTTAAGAGGCAGGTCGTTGACGAAATCGCCCGAGGGAAGTTCTCCTCGGCGTACAAGG
>JBBQSL010000219.1:0-2899 GCA_038213895.1 Kiritimatiellales bacterium
TGCGGATTTTTCGGCAGGCAGACCATCGCGCCGAGTTCCATCATTGCTTCGTTAAACTCGCCAGCGCGACCCTTTACCAACAACGCATCTGCCCAAGCCTGCATGCGTTTTTTACCCTTAGCATCCCGAGTATCGCCGCCAAAAGCAAAAAGACGGCTCAACACGCGAATGACATTACCATCCACCACCGCCGCATCGGCATTGAACGCCAAGCTGGCAATCGCGGCCGCCGTATAACTTCCAATGCCTGGAAGTTTTTTAAGAAAAGCTTCCAACGACTGAAATTCCAGCTTCCAACCTTTGGAAAGATCGCCACCGTATTCATCGGTAATGATTTTTGCAGCGGTGTGAAGGTTGCGAGCGCGGCTGTAGTAACCAAGACCCTCCCATAGTTTAAGCACGTCGCCCTGCGGGGCGCTGGCCAACACAGACCACGAGGGAAAGGCCTTCATCCAGCGACGATAATAAGGAATAACCTGATCGACACGGGTCTGCTGGAGCATAATCTCGGAGACCCAAACGCAATACGGGGTACGGTTCCGGCGCCAGGGTAAATCGCGAGCCGTTGACGAAAACCACGGTAAAAGACTTTCCTGAGCGGCTCGCTGGACGGCTAAAAGGCCTGCTGTTTTCATAGGTTGTGATTTGACTGTCCGCATAGTTGCGCTAGAATTCACGTAAACAAAAGGAGTTGCAACCATGATCACTAAAAGAATGGAAAAAGCAATCAACGAGCAGATCAACAAAGAGTTTTACTCAGCCTATCTCTACCTAGCCATATCCGCCTATTGTAACAAAATCAACATGCCGGGCTGCGAACACTGGTTCCGAATTCAATACGACGAAGAAATAATCCACATGACCAAGCTGTTTGACTACACCATGCAGCACGGTGGCGAAGCTCGTCTGATGAAAATTGATGAACCACCGGCGGATTTCGGCACGGTACTTGGCGCGTTTGAAGCCAGTAAAAAACATGAGCGCTTTGTAACCGAATCCATTAACGCCCTGCTAGACATCGCAGTGGAAGAGAAAGATCACGCCACCCAAGTTTTCTTGCAATGGTTTATTACCGAACAGGTTGAAGAAGAAGCCAATGTTAAGGAAATTGTTGACCGCCTAAAAATGATCGGTGATAACGGGGCCGCTTTAATGATGATTGATGACAAGCTGAGTCAGCGTCTTCCGCCCGCGCCCGCCGCCGCGACAGCTTAAGCAAAAGGAAAGAGGCTCATTTATGAGGAAAAAACTGGTTCTAACGGTCATTGCTATGCTCTCCGCCATTGCACTGCCCGTACGAGCTTTGTCACAGGATAAAATCACTATGCTGGTACTGCCTGAAGAAAAAATTCCTCTTCAGGTCGGACAAGATATTTCCCGCCGTTATCCCGTCCTGCTGGTAAGTTACAGACTAGTAAAAGGCGAATTGAGACTCTACGCATGGAACGATGAACAATGGGTCGCGATCCCTCTAGAAGATTATATCAGCGGCACCTTCTTTGCGAACCGACCTCAATCCACCATTATCGTAGAACATGAACGGTTCCGTGCTCCTGACGAACTGATCCCCAACAAAATATGGTGTGAAAATGCTTTTAGGCTGACCTCTACGGATCCACGCATTATGCTCCACCTGCTCGGACTTCACTTTGACTTTCCATACCGCCACTGGAACCAACTTGCCAAACGCTACGGCTACGCACTTGAGGACATCAACCCTACACTAGAAAATGTTCACTGGTGGAATCTGCGCGTCGACAGCCTACTCGAAAAACGTGCAAAACGCGACTTTGTGGTCGATATGAACAAGTGGTCTGCCGTGGAACCACTCCCGCCTCCACCCATCAAACCAGTGGCCATAGAGAAAAGCCCTGTTATAAAAGAAATTGAAGTGCCTGCATCCGGAGACGGCAAGATCACGGTCAAAGCGCCGGAAAAACCTGCTGTAAGAGAACCAGACATCAAACCAGTTGCCGCCACGCCTCTTCCGGCAATCAAGCCTGCTATAACGCCGGCGCCAGTGGTTACGATCGCTCCGGTCGCCAAACCGATACCCGAAGTCAAAACTGCTCCCAAAGCGGCCCCAGCGATTATCCCAGCCCCTATTCCCGCAGCGGAACCCGAACCCGCTCCGTTAATTGAAGCACCGGTTGCTCAAAAAACCGAAATAAAAGAAGTAACCGAAGTTGTGGCACCGACAGCAAAACCAATTGCCACAATGGATGATAATCCTTTTTCGACCGGAGAAACCCCAGCCGCTGAAATTGTTGTTCCTCAAGAACCTAAAAAACCCTGGTGGAGATTTTAATGAACAAAGCGCTTATCTTGTTAACAGTACTCATTCTAGCTGGGTGCGCCACGGCGCCCGAGTCGGTTAAATTCCCTGTTTCACCTACCATGGCCACCTCCTATGCCGGGGGAGAAACCATCATAACTTGGAAAACCACCAATAACGAAACCTACACCATTTACTACACCGAAGCTCCGCAAGGAAAGCTGGCTGGATGGAAACCTCTGCCGCAGGCCACCAGTCTGCACGGCACGGGAAAGCAAATTACTATCTCGGATAGAACCGGTGCCGATTCACCGCGGCGCTACCTCTTGCTAGCTGGCAACCAAAAACCCTATTGATTTTTCTATCGTACAACAAATGAAGGACTTCCACAAAAAAAAATGGAAGAAAAGGATCGGTTGGAGTATGCGGTTCTTACAGGCGAAAACAGAAGGGATGCGCAGGCCTGTTACAATGCACGAAAAGGGGTCAGACAATGATTTTTAGAAAACCTAACATCCCCCTCTTCATATCTCTCTCAAAAATCTTGATTCTTAAATTCATTGGCTGACCCCTTTTCGTTATCCGCTTCGTACGGGAAAACTGCTTCCTGCCGGTTTCCGCGAC
>JBBQSL010000220.1:0-2756 GCA_038213895.1 Kiritimatiellales bacterium
GGCGAAACCACGTCCGAAAAAGATCCCTCCGGCGTTACCGAAGAACAACTCCGCGCCGAAATGAAAAAAGCACTCGGCGACCAGATGCAAATGCCGCCCATGGTCTCCGCCATCAAAATGAATGGAGTTCCGCTCTACAAACTTGCTCGTAAAGGCCAAGAAGTTGAACGCGAACCCCGATTCATCCACATCTATAAATTCGCACTGCACGAATTCAATCCGCCACGCGTCACTTTTGAAGTCAAATCAACCAAGGGCACCTACGTCCGCACCCTCGCCCACGACCTCGGACAACGTCTCGGTTGCGGAGCCTGCCTCTCCCAACTACGCCGCACCCAGTCCGGCGATTTTAGCCTTTCCAATGCCTGGAAAATCGACGACATCCTCCAATGGGATCGCGCCGAACTGGCAAAACACATCACTCCGATCCACCAGATTTAAAATCCGAAGCACGAATATCTAAATTCGAATTTAAATGCAACTGGTTAGACACATTTCAGAGATACCGGAAACAAACAGACCCGTCGTCTTAGCCATGGGATGCTTTGATGGCGTACATACCGGCCACCAGAAAGTGATTGCCACCGCAGTCGAACAAGCCAAAACCCGCCACGGTGAAGCGTGGGTCTTCACCTTCAATCCGCATCCGGCCAAAGTGCTCAGTCCTCATACCGCACCGCCACTCATCAGCGCAGAAACCTGCCGCCTGCGGCAATTCGAAGCCCTCGGCGTGCACGGTGTCATCGCCATTCCATTCGATAAAACCTTTGCGCATACCGAACCGGAAATTTTCCTTTCCACTCTCTGGAAAAAACTGCCGACCCTCAGCAACATCGTCTGCGGTACCGACTGGTCATTCGGCTACGAAGCCCGCGGAAAATTCCAAACTCTGGAAAAACTCTGCACCGAACACGGCATAACCGCAACCGCCGTACAGCCTATTCGCTACGATGGAGAAAAGATTTCCAGCACCCATATTCGACAAGCCGTTCGTAACGGCGACATCCCGCTCGCAGAACATATGCTGGGCCGTCCCTTCTGTATATTCGGAACCGTCGTCAAAGGACGCGGTATCGGACGAGGACTCGGCTTCCCCACCGCCAACATTGATCCTGAAAACGAACTGATCCCTGCGTCTGGCGTCTACGCCGCACGGGTCAGAGTTCAGAGATCAGAAGTCAGAGATCAGAAGTCTGATACCGCGAACCTGACCTCCGATCTCCGATCTCCGACCTCTGAATTGCCCTCCGCCGTTTTCATTGGCGAGCGAAAAACATTTAACGATCCGGATCCGGTTATTGAAGCCTACCTGCTTGATTTTGACGGAGAACTCTACGGACAGCAGATTGAAGTCTGTCTGGTCAAACAAATCCGCAGTGTCCAAGCCTTCCCGACCAAAAAAGCACTCGTCGTACAGATCAAAAAAGACATCGCACAAATCCGCGAGTTGCTGGGATAAAAATACACCCTTGTAAAAACCGTTTTTCCTGCCGCAGGCAGGTAAACAGCGGAGACGAGCCTCTCATGACCAAAACAAAACTCAAAAATAAGGGTTAACTCAAGCTGGTACTCAGACCCCTCTTCCGGGCTCTACTCCCGCTGGCATTTTTGATAAAATGATGCCTTTATTTCCTTTTTATAGTCTGGTTAATGTCAATCGTAGTCTTATTCCCGTTTGCTTCCCTGTTTCTGGCTTGTTGTGCCAACTCGTCGAAGCGCCGTTTATCTTCGGCGGCCTTCTCATTCTGTCTTTGAGCGGCAGCATCCTTCTCTTGCTGGGCTCTGACCGCATAAAAATACTCTTTTTCGCGGGTTGCTTTCTCTACCTGTTCTTTCTTTTCAAGCGAGATCTTCATTTCTGGTGTTATCCAGAGCGAGTTATAACGCACCAGACCTTTTGCTTTTTGTGTAGCCTCGAATTGTGCATGCTGAACATATTCATCATTCTTGCGGCGGGCTTCTTCTTCAAAATTTCCTGGGCATGTTACAACCTTGATGCTTAATTCCCCCAGCGCAAGCGAACTAAAGGCGGCCAGCATCACTAAAAACACTCTGAATTTCATAATTTCGTCCCCTTTCCTACTTTTTTTAATGCTACAGATTCCGGGGTTGTCTTGACAAGTACAACAGCAGACTTGTTTTTCTGAAATAAGTGAATAAGAAATTTGGAAGCCTGCGATACGGGCATTGTCACGGCGGGTTCTTCTGCCAAGATCATCATTCTCTTCTGGCAAAGTCTCAAGTTCACTGACTGCCTTTTAGCTGTTCGATTCTCCATGTTCCGTTCGTTTGATAGATGAATCTGACCGTTACACCGTTGAGTACTTTCGACAGCCCACTCTGTGCCCGAGTCCAAACCTGTTCGTGTTCCTCATTCCCGATCTTCCACCGGATCATGATGTTTTTATCGACGCGAACTGGATCGCCATAATTTCGCTGGACATCTGTTGGTTTAAGATACGGACGCACCCAACCTGGCGCGACTCGTTCACTGAACCCCTTGAAATCGACGATCTGCAACTCCTGATCGATTTCGTTACCCCATTCAAAGCTCGTCCATTTCCACGCCAAGCATCCGCTCAAAAGAAACCCCGTAAGCGTTAATACGCTTACAACTGTTGTAAAAAAAACTTTGTTTTTCATTTGAACTTAACTCCTGCTGCGATGGCCTGAGACCTAATCCATTCATAGGCACCGTTATCTCGTTTCGTCCCGATGTCGCCGTGTTCTCCAGAAAATGACTGTTCGTTTCGCCC
>JBBQSL010000221.1:0-2682 GCA_038213895.1 Kiritimatiellales bacterium
CAACAGCTGGTGGAGCGCGCCTGTAAAACAGGAGCCGTGATTCCAGCGTTCAACATCCCTTATCTTCCGATGGTCGAGCCTGTTGTCCGGGCGCTGAAAGACTGCAACAGCTTCGGAATGCTGGTGGTCGCCCGGTTGGAGTGGGTAAAGTTTGAGTCCAAAAGTCTTGAAGCGGTTTGCGCGGAATATCAAAAATTCAAACTGTCCCGCCACACCCGTCTGCATCTCGACCACGTCCCAGTGATCGATGAAGATGACTTGCGCGTGGATTTTGAGGAGATTATCAAACGCGCAATCGACGTGGGATATGAGTCGGTCATGGTGGACGGCTCTCGTCTGCCGCTCGCCGAAAATATCGCCTGCACGAAACAAATTACGGATATAGCTCACGCCGCTGGAATTCCGGTAGAGGCCGAGCTGGGCGCGGTGATGGGGCATGAAGCTGGACCGTTGCCACCGTACGAAGAACTCTTTGCTTCCGGCAAAGGCTTCACCGATCCGGAAGAGGCCAAACGGTTTGTGGAAGAAAGCGGAGCCGACTGGCTGTCCGTCGCGATCGGCAATATCCATGGAGCCATTTCCGCCGCCGCTAAGGGTAAACAGAAGGTTGCCGCGCGACTCAATATTGAACACCTTGACCGCATTCACCAGGCGGCCGGCATTCCGCTCGTGCTACATGGCGGAACTGGCATTCGTAAAGAATACATCATGGATTCCATGAAGCATGGCATCGCCAAGATCAATGTGGCGACAGCGATCCGCCAGCCATATGAACAGATGATCGGGCAGGGTGTTGCGGCCGCTCAGAACGCCGTGTATGAGGCGATGTTGGTTGTTATTCAAGAAGACCTTGAAGTGCAGGACTCAGCAAAAATTCTTAATCCGGAGGGATAATCATGGAAATCAAACAAGTTACATTCGCACTCTATTTCGGCAATCGCGGATTTTTCCCGGAGAAACTGATTTCCAGTGCTCGCGCTGAAATGACATCCGTTCTCAAAAAGCTGGGCTATGGAGCTCTGTTGATGGACGAATCCGTCACTAAATACGGTGCCATCGAAGGTGTCGATGACGGCATCAAATATGCACAGTTTCTGAAAGCGAACGAAGGTAAGTACGACGGCGTGATTCTCTGCCTGCCGAACTTCGGCGACGAAACCGGTGCCATCGCTGCCCTGCAGGATTGCGGCGTGCCAATTTTGATTCATGCGTATCCTGATGAACTCAATAAAATGGGCTTCGCCGATCGGCGCGACGCCTTCTGCGGGAAGTTCTCCGTCATGGACGTTTTCTGCCAGTATGGACTGCCTTTCACTACCTTCCAGCCACACACCGTTGCGCCGACCTGTCAGACATTTGAAACACAGGTTTATCAGTTTGCCGCCGTCTGCCGGGTGACAAAAGGAATGAAACGCATGACGGTCGGTGCCATCGGAGCTCGTACGACCGCGTTCAAAACTGTCCGTTTCGACGAACTGACGCTTCAGCGCTATGGCATCACCACGGAAGCGCTCGACCTTTCCGAAGTGTTTCTACGGATGCGCAGTCTCAAACCCAACACAGATGTATTCACCGTCAAAGCCGAGCGTCTCAAAAACTACACCAACTGGAATCAGGTTCCGCCGGAAAAATTTAAAATGCTCACTAAGTTGGGCGTTGTGCTCGACGATATCATTGCCGACTACAAGATGGACTGCATGGCGTTGCGTTGCTGGATTGAAATGGAAAAAGAACTCGGTATTTCGCCGTGCGTCATCGTCAGCGAACTCAATGATCGAGGCATCGCTTCCGCCTGCGAACTCGACGTCTGTAACGCTGTGCCGATGCACGCCCTTAAACTGGCTTCACAGCGTCCGGTCACCTGCCTCGACTGGAATAACAACTACGGCGACGATCCGGACAAGTGCATTCTATTCCACTGCGGTCCAGTTCCGCAAGGACTCATGACGGCCAAAGGACAGGTTATCGATCACCCGATGTTTGCCAAAGCAATGGGTGTCGGTTGTGGCTGGGGTTGCAACGTCGGACGCATTGCCTCCGCTCCGCTCACCTTCGCCAGCTCGAAAACCGCAGATGGTAAACTGTGGTGCTACCTTGGTGAAGGCGAGTTTACGCAGGACAAAATCGCGGATGATTTCTTCGGTTGTGCCGGTGTCGCAAGGATTGACAACCTGCAGAACGTACTTGAATATGTCGGCCACGAAGGTTACCGCCATCATGTCGGCGTCACTGCGGGTCACGTTGCTCCGGCCGTCAAGGAAGCCTTCACCAAATATCTTGGTTACGAATTACATAATTTTACGAAGTAAAATGGTCAAAGGTCGAATATCTTAAAGTCGAACGTCCGAGAGCTTGTTGACCTTTGACTTTTCGACTTTGGACTTTAGACGAGGGAGTTTTATGAGCCTGCTTGGGATAGATCTCGGAACCACCGGCTGCAAAGCCGGTGTGTTCGGTCTCGACGGGGCCTGTATTGCGCAGGCCTACCGTGAATACAACATGCTTCACCCTCAGCCCGGCTGGTCCGAACTGGATTCTTCCAATGTTTGGAAAAAAACCCGGGAGGTGATTGCCGAGGTCGCGGCGAAGGCAAAGCACGACCCGGTCACGGCACTTTCTGTCAGTGCTTTTGGCGAAGCATTTGTTCCGGTTTCCAAGGATTGGAAACTGCTCGACAATAGT